>JAJZCJ010000376.1 GCA_021846145.1 Bacillota bacterium | reverse complement strand
GATCCAGATAGCGGAACATTAATCACATTGGCAAGAAATACTGCCTCATGTGCTATCGTTTTTGTATAATTGTCCACAAAGTAATGATTCAGCGACTGAATAAAGTAGGCACCTATCAACTCCATCGCAAACAATATAAGAAGCAGGTACACCACCATTAACTTAAATTGTACGCTGCGAAACAAAAGGCCCTCCTATCCCCGGCGAAAGTAATAACCGGCCCCTCGCCTCGTTAGAATAAAGTCCGGACTACTGGGATCCCGTTCTAGTTTCTCACGCAATCGTCGAACGGTGACATCCACGGTTCGTTCGTCACCAAGATAATCATAGCCCCACACGTCTTGCAACAGTTGCTCACGCGAAAACACCACTCCCGGATGACGAGCAAGATAGAGCAAAAGTTCAAATTCCCGATGCGTCACCAAAATTTCTTCATCACTTCGAATAACCTGGATTAACCTTGTATCAATCACCAAATCGTCAAATTGCAGCCGTTCCTTTTTGGATAAATCCGCATCTTCGAGTGCCGCGCTTTGTCGTCGCAAATTTGCTTTGACGCGAGCCAACAATTCCCTTGTGCTAAACGGTTTCGTGACGTAGTCATCTGCCCCGAGTTCCAATCCAAGCACCTTGTCCACCTCAGCATCCCGCGCGGTAAGCATAATAATTGGCACCATGGAATACTGCCTGACATCACGGCAGACCTCGAAGCCGTCCTTTTTTGGTAACATTAAATCCAACAACACCAAATCAAAAACCGTCTGCGAAATCATCGCGACCGCCTTTTCACCATCATCTGCAACACTGACCTGGTATCCTGATTTCTCTAGCTGAAATTTCAGAATATCAGCGATCGGTTCTTCATCTTCCACCACCAAAATGTGATTCATCCCACACCTCCACACTTGCTTTCGTTTGCTCATCCCTTCGCACTTCTCACCGTATTCAGGTTCTCCCAAAGAACGAGTGGCCTAGCAAATGATCACTCTTATAACCACATGACAGCACCAAGCTCCATCGGAAATTTATCCGGCAAGTCTGCATCACTTACGTCTATGCCCAATTATAACATGCTCCAAAGATGGAAATAAGCGTTTCTCATATTCGCGATTCTGGTGAGTTAATCAAGTACGATTGAATGGGAAAATGGCGTTGACCTTGATTCTGATGTCTTATATGCGCAAAATTAAATAGCAGACCGTTTCCAGTCTACCATCCGTTATTCCTTCCTTTTCCCATTACTTCAAACTGATGATGGATTCATTCATCGGAGTCCCAAAAAAGTGCTTTTGATACTTCTAAAGCTGCATCACCGTTTACTTTTCTATACCTAGTGTTTGTTGTGCTTCGCGACTGATCTGTTCAATCACCCAAGTATTTAAGCTTTTTCCAGAAATTTTCGCTGCCATGACAGCCATTCGATGCTGCTCAGGTGTCAGTCTAATCATAAATTTTCCCGAATAGGGTGGTTCTGGTTCTTCCCCGCGCTCTTTGCAAAACGTCAGATAATCCTCTACGGATTCTTCAAGAGCATGACGGAGTTCGTCGACTGACACACCCTGAAACGTAATGACATCACGGATATTGATCACTTCTCCAGAAAAAATATCAGCTTCGTCATCAAATTCCACACGCGCAAGGTATCCTTTATATTTCATCATCAGGCATCACTCCCGCTTCTGTTAGAAATCGGCGCATGGATTTGACAGCACCCTTATCCGTTTCTTTTTCCGGATGAGGTCGATGAAACACAGCCTTTATACCGCTTAGTGCAATGCGTACACGAGAACCTTTCCCTTCAGACAGTTCTGCGCCACAAGCCTTCAGTACCGATTCGATTTCTGTCCATGCAATATCCGAGCGTACAGGATCTTCGAAAATGTCTTGTAAGGTTTGTCGTTGTCGTGTGTTCATAAATGTATAGTATCATAATTTGGTATCATAAAAAAGCGAGTATTTGACATATTAAAAAAATCGTTCTACGTACCCATTCAGCCTGCCTTTCCTCAGAATAGAGAACACATGCCACACTTTAGATATCAAAAAACCCAGCCCCCGTATCGGGACTAGGTTTTGGTTGGCGGAGCTGACGGGATTCGAACCCGCGATCTCCTGCGTGACAGGCAGGCATGTTAGGCCACTACACCACAGCTCCATTATGACTTAACGAAATATCATTATATAGAATATAAGAACGAATGTCAAGTTCCAAAATATTCGATGATGTTCGATCAGCGCGACAAATTTTTCACTAAAAGTAGTTCATTGCCTGGATGATTGAACTGAACTTTATCAAACACCTGATAAATCACCCACAATCCTCTACCAGATTCCGCATAAAGAGATTCTGCAGGGATTTCTTTGTCCCATCCCACCATTCGAGCTTTGGCCTTTTCCACGTCGAATCCCTTGCCATGATCCCTGATACGCACCAATAAACTATGCGATGAATTAACATACATATGAATATTGACAAATTGATCTCCGCTAGCTCGCATCGCGTTGGTCACTGCCTCAGCAATGGCTACTTCAATTAACCCGGCATTGCCTAAGTTGAGTAATTGGAGATACAAGCGAACCGCAGGCAAGACCACTTGATAGGCAATTTCCTCACCGTGGAAGCAAAAGTGTAACTGTTGATTCTTCATGATCTAGACTCCAACATAAGTAGTTATTAAACATTTTAAATATACCATAGCTACTATACAATTGTATATGTCTTCTAATTATGAGCCTTTTTCGCTGTCCTTAATTTTGTGGATACCGAGACATCACAAAGGCCCTACAAAGACCCTTTTGGGGCGCATTTGTGCCTCAGTCGGACGTGTTTACTTTGCCCCTGCTCAAACACGGCTG
>JAJZCJ010000375.1 GCA_021846145.1 Bacillota bacterium | reverse complement strand
AGTCAAATGCCCGATCTACACAATGGTTGCGAGGTAACCAGTCTCACCATGCTGTTGAACGCTTTGCACATCACCACAACCAATACAAAACTGGCCGCATTGATCCATAAGGACCCGACTCCCCTTCAACTCGGAACCAATGGACAAATCCTGCGCTGGGGCAATCCTAATGTTGGTTTTGTCGGCAGCGTGACTGGCAAAGCGCTCGGCTATGGGGTCTATCATCATCCGATTGCAGCACTATTGAACAAAATGGACCCAGGGCAAGCACTGGATTTAACGGGCAGCTCGTTTGAAAAAGTGTTATCTGTAGTCACAACAGGTCGCCCAGTGGTAGTATGGACCACTTTAACCTTCGCACCGGTCCGTGACTGGATCAATTGGCAAAGCCCAGAGGGTACAGTCCATGCGACTTTGTATGAACACGCAGTGCTGTTAGTCGGATTTGATAAAAATCACGTCTTTGTAAATAATCCACTCACCGGAGAACAAGCGGAATCAGTACCACTAAATTCATTTGAAAAAAGTTGGGTGCAAATGGGCAGACAGGCCGTCACCGTACTCACTCTAAAGTAAGTAATAAATCGCCCGCCTGTACAAAGTCACCAACGCGCACAGCTATTTGCTTCACCTTGCCGAGTTTTGGCGCTTGAATTTGCACTTCCATCTTCATCGCCTCAGTCACCAACAAAAATTGCCCCTGCGCCACTTTATCTCCTTCATCGACCATCACACTCACCACACGCCCTGACATGGACGCGCCAATTTCCCGTTCATCATCAGGGTTCGCCTTGCGCCTTCGCTCCACGTGGCTGGTTTCAGCCTTATCTAACACTTCCAATTCTCGCGGTTGGCCATTCAGTTCAAAAAACACCACTCGTGTTCCATCAGGCCTCGATTGAGAGATCGAAATCATTTTAATGATCAGAGTTTTCCCCGCATCAATTTCTACAAAGACTTCTTCACCTGGCCTAAGTCCATAGAAGAAAGTTGAGGAATCCAGCACAGACAAATTGCCAAATTCATCTTTCGCTTTGATAAATTCCAAGTACACCTGTGGGTACAATGCGTACGACACCACATCGCGAGAAGTCACGATATGCTTGGTTTTGGCATTTAGCTCATGGGTCAAATCGTCAAAGTTTACGGCTTCTAGCTTTAATCCAGGCCGCTCTGTCAACGGCTCCCGACCTTTTAGCACCGCCTCTTGCAGCCACCCTGGGAACCCACCAGGCGGTTGCCCCATGTACCCCATAAAGTAATCCACAACAGAAGCAGGATAATCAAAATCATACGCCCGTTGCCTCAATAATTCTCCGGTCAATTGATTCTGTACCATAAAGAGCGCGAAATCCCCCACCATTTTGGAAGAAGGCGTCACCTTCACGATGTCCCCGAGCATGTCATTCACTTGCCGGTAGGCTTTTTTTACTTCATCAAAACGCTCCCCAAGCCCCATTGATTCAGCTTGTTTTTGCAGATTCGTATATTGGCCACCAGGCATTTCATGTTCATAAATATCGGCTGCTCCCGATTGCAAACCACTGGCAAATGGAGCGTAAATCGTGCGCACCGACTCAAAATATTCGTTGAACATCCCTAGTTTTCCTGAATCGATCCCCGTATCTTTTTGACTTCCAGCAAAAGCTGCCACAATCGCCGATAAACTCGGATGCGAAGTCATTCCCGACAGTGAACTCACCGCCACATCCGCAATATCCAGTCCCGCTTCCGCTCCCTTGATAATAGATGCCACGCCAGTCGCTGCGGTATCATGAGTGTGCAAATGGATGGGGAGCCCTACATGCTCCTTTAGTGCCTTTACAAGCGTAAAAGCCGCAAACGGCTTCAACAATCCCGCCATATCCTTAATTGCGAGTATTTGAGCGCCCGCCCGTTCCAACTCCTGCGCTAAATCTACATAATACTGAAGTGTAAATTTAGTTCTTGACGGATCAAGGATATCTCCCGTATAACAAATCGCCGCTTCCGCAATTTTCCCATTCGCTCGTACACGCTCGATCGACAATTGCATATTAGGCAACCAGTTCAAACTGTCAAAAATCCGAAACACATCAATTCCAGCCAATGCGGCATCATCAATAAAATGAGTCACCACATTATCCGGATAATTGCGGTACCCCACCGCGTTCGCTCCCCGCAGTAGCATCTGAAAAAGTATGTTAGGAATTTTTTCGCGCAACTTAGACAAACGTTCCCATGGATCTTCGCGCAAAAACCGCATGGACGTATCAAATGTCGCTCCTCCCCACATTTCAAGCGAAAAGAACTGTGGTGTCTCATGCGCGTATACTTCAGCAATCTTCAATAAATCATACGTGCGCATCCGCGTAGCAAGGAGTGACTGATGCGCGTCACGCATCGTGGTATCCGTCAACCATAGCTTGCCAGTTTTCTTCATGTGTTCCAGAAGACCTGTCATCCCTTGTTCTTGAAAAACAGTCCGGGTTCCCGGTTGTGGCTTGTCCTGCCATGGATATTGCGGCAATTTTGGAAATGTCAAAATCGGCTTTTTCGTTCCTGGCTTCACGCCATCACTGCCGTTCACCGTCACTTCGCCAATATACTTCAACAACTTGCCGCCACGATTTTGTCGGTACCGAAAAACAAATAATTCAGGATGATCCTCCACAAAATGAACCGTACATTTACCCGCTAAAAAATCCTTATGGCGAATCACATTATCCAAAAATTGAATATTCGTCTTTACGCCGCGAATGCGGAATTCTTCCAGCGCTCTGCGCAGTTTCGCCCCCGCTTGCTCAAACGTAAGCGCCCAAGCGGACACTTTAACCAGCAAGGAATCATAATACGGCAGAATACGCGAGCCATGAAATCCATTGCCC
>JAJZCJ010000374.1 GCA_021846145.1 Bacillota bacterium | reverse complement strand
CAAGCAAGCACTATTGTTGCTATATTACGCAATCGGGCGTATGTCGGTGATATTGTCGCGAGTAAATGGAGAACTGACGTTGATATCGAACAGTCGCGGATGGCTGATCGAAAGGTCAAACGACAGCAACAACGAGATACGGATGACTGGGTTATCGTCGAAAAAGCACATGAAGGCATAGTGGATGAAGAGACTTTTTCGGCTGCTCAACGCATGTTAGATCAAAAAAGCACAAACAAAGGTGTTAAACGCAATACAAATGCTTTATCTGGCATGATGAAATGTGCTGAATGTGGTGGTTCAATGGTGGTGCGTGCTTCGGGCAAACGTCACAAAGACACCACATATAAATATGTCGAATGTTTGGCTGTACGCAGGATTGGTAAGAACGCATGTACAAATCACGCAAAGCACAATTACTACGAGATACTTGATGCTGTCGTCGCCCCACTTCGGGCATATGCCGCGTCGCCGGAATCTATGCGCGAACTCACGGAACGCATCACTGGTTTAACATCGGGTGGCAACGTCCAAAGCCAAATTAGTCAGGTCGAAAAAAGGCTGAACACAAACAAAAAACAGCAACTAAAACTGTTAAAACTCGCCACTGACGAAATGTTTTCGATGGACGTTATACTTGCAAACCAAGCAGATTTAAAGCGGGAAGCTGACATGTTGGAAGCGGAATTGGTTAGATTACATGCATTGGGAAGTCAGCAGTCTGAATTACTAGAAAGAACCACTGAAATTGGCGAAATCCTAAACATCTTTGACCACATTGACGAGTACGATACTTTGACTGTTCGCATGGCGTTTGCAACATTGATTGATCGTATTAATTTTACAGAAGATAAACGAGTGCAAGTTGTATACAAATGGGACGCAGAATCGTTTGCCCTACTCACCACATCTCTAATGTGATGAAAAAGCTGAACGTGAAGGGTCGGTCACAAGCTGTAGTGGAACTAGTTAGGATGGACGAAATCCAAATTTAGTACTGTCCCCCGGTGCCAGTGTGTCGGGGGTTGTTTTTTTGGTGCTTTATCTGAAAATGATGGTCTTGTTGCCATAACGTAAAATCCGATCTTCTAAATGCCAATGAATAGCGCGTGTTAACACTTGGCGTTCAATTTCGCGGCCCACTTTTTTCATATCTGCTGCTGTATATCCGTGATCAATGCGTTGTACGTCTTGTTCGATAATGGGTCCTGCATCGAGATCACTGGTTACGTAATGAGCCGTGGCACCGATAATTTTCACGCCGCGTTCGAATGCTCGTTCATAAGGCTTCGCACCGACAAATGCAGGTAGAAACGAATGGTGAATATTGATGATTGGCAAATGATACGTATCGATAAATTCCGGACTGAGAATTTGCATATAACGTGCTAGCACAATCAAGTCTGTTTGGTGTTTAACCAGTTCAAGTTGCAGGGCTTCGGTTTTGGCACGAGATTCCTTAGTGATTGGCGTGTGGTAAAAAGGAATGGACAAGTTGGCTGCGGTGTCACCATGATCTGGGTGATTGCTGACAATCATAGCAATCTCTCCATCTAGCGCACCCGCGCGATGTTGCCATAAAATTTCTTGTAGGCAATGATCCTCTTTTGATACAAAAATCGCCATTCGCTTTTTCACGTGAGCAGGTGCGTAATGAAAGTCCATCTCCCATTCTTGAATCGTTGTATGAAAAGCTTGCAAAATCACTGTTTCTGACGCTGTGTCGACAGGTAAATAAAAGGCAATACGCATGAAAAAGTGTCCCATAAATGGGTCGGTACTATGTTGCGCTGATTCGGTAATATTAGCACCGAGAGCAAATAATATCGATGATACTTTGGCGACAATGCCAGGGCGATCTTTACAAGATATTAAAATTCGTGCATGTACCAATGATGTAGTCATACCAGACGCTCCTCAGAATCTTCTTGAGCCTGTATTATACACGAATTTCCTTTGCCTGTGCCAGTATTTGCGTTGACTCCATATGATGAAAGTGCTTAAATGACCGTATAAGAGTGGCGGAGGAATGGTTGCGTGCGAAATGATGCGGACAATACCGTATATGAAATTGAATCGCTCTTGCGCGTTGTAGCTACCACAGTTCGCAAAAGTGGGCGCGCGATTCTCGTTGATTTTGAGATTACACCGCCATTATTTGACGCCTTATTATGGATTTCTAAACATGACATTGAGATGACTATTGGTGAACTGAGTGCGAACCTCGGGCTGGCTTATAGTACGACCACTGATCTGGTGGATCGTTTGGAAAAGCGTAACTTTGTAGAAAGAGTACGCGATTCAGAAGACAAGCGGGTGGTGCGCTTACGCCTTTTAATGAAGGGCCGGGAGTTAATTGAGCGTGTGTTGGATGCGCGCCGTCATTATTTGGGAGAAGCACTTGAGCATGTGAGTGATGGTGACCGTCAAATGTTATTACAAGCGTTACGGTTATTGCAAAATTACTTAGCGCAGCATTGATTCATAAGATATTGGGTGGATGGGCGCTTTTTTTTTGTTTATTACATAAGCTAAAAGTATCTGTGTGATGACCAATAGGGGGTAGGGTGTTGCGTGATTCACCGATTGGTGTCATGGATTCTGGCGTTGGTGGACTGACTGTCGTGAAGGAAATATGGAGACAGTTGCCTAGAGAATCAATTATTTTTTACGGAGATTCAGTGCGATGCCCGTATGGTGATCGAAATCCAGAAGAAATTCGTGCATTAACGTTTCGAACGTTGGATTTTTTAATGGAACAAGGGGTCAAAATGCTCGTAATTGCTTGCAACACTGCGACAGCAGTCGGACTGGAGGAGGCGCGCAGGCGGTATGATGTTCCTGTATTAGGTGTGATTGCGCCTGGTGCTAG
>JAJZCJ010000044.1 GCA_021846145.1 Bacillota bacterium | reverse complement strand
CCGCGTTTGCTTCGTACCCGGATTCTTGATGGCTTGTGCTTCGTCAAGTATAAGCATATGCCACCTGACTTCTCGCAACCAATCAAGTTTCAGAAGAATGCCGTAGGTCGTGATCAACAAATCGTATCGCTCCATCAATTCCTCATGCTGGCCAATTGCAATGTTGTTTTCCGAAGGGTGCAAAACATAGTAAGTTAGCGAAGGCGCAAATTTGGCGATTTCATTCATCCAGTTGCCAATCAGAGATGCGGGAACAATCAAGAGCGTTTTCTCCGATTTTTGCGTTCGGATATAATTCAATAATGCGATCACCTGAACGGTTTTTCCAAGACCCATGTCATCTGCCAGACACGCACCGAGCCCCAACGACTTCATGAATAGCAACCATGCGAGCCCCTTTTGCTGGTATGGTCTCAGGTCAGCGTGAAAATCTTCACCACCAGAGACTGCGTCAATTTGCTCTGGATGCGTCAATTTAGCAATCACCGTGTTGAGCCATTCCCCATTCGTAATTTCGAGTTCGCAGGCTTCTTTGGAAATATTCATCATAGTCGAAGCATTCAATTGAAGACGCATCGCCTCCGTCACTGTCATGTCGGTTTGACCTATCAGTTTTTGCGCTTGTTCATACGCACGCAGAGTTTCCGTTAACTTCTCATGGTTCACTTCCACCCATTTCCCTTTGATGAAAGCAAGTCCTTCCGCTTCGGAGAGCAAATTTTTCAACTCGTCCACCGTCACGGTGTCTTCGCCCATGAACAATTGAATGTTAAAATCAACAATATCATCCAACCCCAAATGAGATGGCGGTCGATTGCCAACTCCTATGGATACCTTCAATCCATTCGCTTTGCTTTTCCACCAATTTGGGATACGACACAGTACCCCCGCATCTTCATATAAGGGTATTTCCGTAAGAAAAGTGTACGCTTCCTGACTTAGCAATCCAATGGGATGAAAGATATCCCCAGATTCCACAAGTTCCGCAATAAAATTACTCTTTACCGATGCCTGATTCACAGTTGCCAAAAGTTCCAGTAACTTTTTTCGATCATCCTTATATTCAACTAATGCGTTGTTGAGCGGCAGATGTTTTGATTTCCCATCTGTGGTCATTCCGGTAGAATACGTAGCCAAAAAGGCAAATGGATATTTGTCCTCCTTATTTTCCACAAGATGAAAAAATACTCTACCCACAAGATGAATATTAGGATTATACGAGGAAAAAAAGTCCGCTACGCTGCCTTTGTATGTAATTATTTCCATCGCAAACGACGCGTTCAATTGCTGCCAAACGTGCTCAATCCAATGTTGATTCAAGTGTTCTGCACCATTCATATAGGGAACACTGTGCAAAATCCGTTCCGTTTCCTGTTCGTCCAGTTCTACAATGACCGTTGCTCTCAAGAATTCAATGTCTAAATTTCTTGAGAGCATCTTGATAAACGCGGCAGCAACATAGCTTAGAAAACGCACCGATTGAGACAGTGAACTAGTAGAACTAGAAAATCCAAGAAACAACAGCATTTTATAAGAATCATCGCGAAATCTGCGAAATAAATCCTCTTGAATAGCAAGTTGGCTATTATCTAATGTTTCCGTTGTTTCTTGCCAATCCAGTTCGAATCCTTCTTGTTCAATCAACGCTACGAGTTCTTTCATCTCCATATCAACAGTACATCATCGTTTTGTATGTTGGTTCACCCTCCTTAATAGTTGATCATAACAATCCGTACGTGCCGCAGTCTGTTCCATACGATCTTCCAACATTCTGCGATTGGAGAGCCATAGAATGCCATGTGATGGATCTTTTCTTCAGCCTCCACCAATTCTCTCTGATGTCACCGTTGTGTCAACGCCAACCCTACACACTAACAGTGAATTGACCTAGCAAACGCTGCAACAGCAGCGTGAAATGGCCGGAACGATCGCTCAAGATGACAAGAACAGCTGTGGAATTATTGTTATTTTCCGTCAATATAGGAAATAATTAGTAATAAATGAAGGTGTATGAATCCACATGGCTTGCGGGGTTTCCAGTGCCAAAAGCTCTTGTTGGAACTACACCGCTGCCGCTTGATATTGTAGAAACTGGTCATTTTCTTGGGAAATGTAAAGAAGATGTTCTGCATTCCAACATACTCACGAACGCGATCTTGCCATGGTGCCACCAGTGGATTATTCAGGTAGTTTTGCTGAATCTTGTACCGCACCACTTCTCCAAGCGCGGGCCGCTACACTTTGACCTTCTGGCATCTTTGCATCCATCGGCCAGCTAATTTTCGTTGCATGATTAGCGCTCTTCCCAGCCATGTCCAGCGACTTCAAATAGATGCCTTCCGCGTCGGGTAATACAATCCAAGCGGCAACAAAGAGCCCACTATCTATTAATTGTTGACAACTTTTTTGCAATAATGATGGGATAAATTTGTGTCGTTAACGCAATATCTCCGGCGAGCATCAAGGAGTGCTCTAATTTGCGCACGATACCCAGTGTAACATGAGTTGCCCGACGTTGCAGAGGAACCACGACCCTCAGGCACGCTAGGATCAATCGTCAGTGGAAAAACGGTCATGGAGAGCATTCGCGAACACGAAGCGAAACTCCTGAGAACGCCGATTGAACTCCACGAATCGGACTTCCCAACGGAGCATCTTTTGCATAGGAAGGAAAAGGAACTCAAATCGTTACGTGACGGGGTAAGTCGGCTCAAGGACCTGTTCGTGATGGGTGACTGACCAAGACGGAGTACAAAGCGCGGCTCGAACGTCTGAAGGATCTGATAGTGAGAAAGGAGAACGAGTATGAGAAACTGAAGGAGAGCCTCGACGGACGCTCTCCACTCACCCACGCTGAACGGCTGCAGATGATCGATGAACTCAAAGCCTCCTGGACCACCACCGTCGACGTAAAAGAGCGGAACCGGCTAATGCAGCTGATCATTGAGAGGATCGAATATACTCGCAACGGGAATGAGGTCGATATTCAGGTAAAATTCCGTTGATTGCCCTGGCACAGTAAGCCATCAAGTCGGTGACAGTGACTTTCCCATCCATTATCGGCGTTTGGAGACTTAAATCCCCTCGAACCGCCACCTGACTCCAGTAGCATTTGACCTCCCACGGTTACAACGGATTGAGGCGTTTAAAGCCGCATGGGATACCATCGATATCAATCCGATGGAGAAAAACCGTCTGGCAAAGCAGATTATGGAGCGAATCGAGTATACGCGTGATGGGAACAACGTTGATATTCGCGTGGATTTTCGTTGATGATCAACTTGCGGTAAAGCTCGATTCCGTATGGTGTGATAAAATGTATTTAAATGAATCGGGCACATAGACCATCGGCCCATTTAGAGATGTTAGAAACGAATGGAGATGAACAGTATGGAGGCACGCAAGGAATTTTCAACAAGCGAAATTGATGCCTTATTAGAAAATGTCCGTGCACGGATCAGTCAACATCGTGATCAGACAGTTCTGATTGACGTCGTCGAAGATGAGGATGAATTGATCCTTCGCTTTCGTAACCCACGCACGGCAAAGCAACGCTACGATACATTTCAGAACTTAGCCGGACGAGGCGGGCAAATCCCCGGATCCGTATTCGACGATATGCTGGCACATGCGAATCGCGACGATGAGGATGATCGGGAGGATTCCCACTTTGAATAATGTGCTATTTGATACCAACATCTATCTCTATCACTATCGGAAGTACCCGCCTGTTGTCGATGCAATTAACGCTGAATTGAACAAGGGTGCGGTAATCCTCCTCTCTGTCGTACAAATCAGTGAGCTTCTTTCTACAACAGCAGTGGATCACGACGAGACAATCCGAACCGACATGGAGAGTTATATTTCAGCTGTACATCGTGTCGTCGATGTTACTGAAGGGATTGCTCGGAAAGCAGCAGAAATTCGAAGGTTATGGAAAACTCGCACCGGGAAAAATCTGAAGCTACCAGACGCCATCATCGCAGCTACTGCCCTCCTGCACAAGGCATCCCTGATTGGTAACAATGACAAGGACTTTGCTCCGTTACATGATATGGTTGGACTCGATTATCGGAATCCGATCAGGTCTCAAGAAGAGTTGCGTACCTTTTTAAGCTAGGAAAACTCTTGGAAGCTGGAGAGAATAAAGACATCCGTCGAAAATTGGAGGCGATTGTGCACGACGGTGTCAAGTCGACCAGCATCGTCGAGAATTGTAGAAACAGCATTTTCGGCAGACGTCTCGGACTGTACGTCGAGTTCGACCACCCTCATATCGAGTCCGTTGCTGCGGCCGAACTCAAGGAGGTCATTTGCGTGTCCAGCGTTACGGTCATTGACGTTACGCATACTGGCATAAACCGTATGGCCGGCCTCGGCCAGTGCGCGAACAGTCAGATTGCCGATACCGGAAGAAGCTCCCGTAACGAAAACGACTTGATTATTCGAAGCACTTGTCATTTTTCACATCTCCTCGTCTATCATCCCTAGATGACGGATGAGCAACTTTGGGTTTAAATAAATCCACCATTTACGAAAATCGTTTGACCAGTTACCCACTGTGACTGATCTCCTGCCAAGAATAGAACAACATCTACAATGTCTTTGGGTTCACCGAGCCGACCAAACGCATTCATCTTTCCAACTACATTAATTTGCTCCTGCGTTTTTCCATTGGTGAACAAGTCCGTGTTGACGGGGCCCGGAGCTACAGCATTGATGGTGATGCCTTTTGGCCCGAGTTCCTTGGCCAATTGGCGTGTAATCTGCTCCACGGCTCCCTTGGTTGCAGCATACGCACTGTAGGTAGGGAACATTTGCCGTGTTACAGACGTCGAGAAATTAATGATTCTTCCACCGTCCGTCATATATCGAACGGCTTGTTGGGAAGCAAAGAACGTTCCCTTTACATTCGCGTCCATCTGACGGTCGTATTCCTCTTCCGTAAATTCAAGGAACGGCTTGGTAATCATGATGCCGGCACTATTCACCAAAATATCTACACGACCGAAGTGAGATATGGTTTCCTGAAATAACTTCTGTATCTCGGCAACCTTACCGACATTAGCCTGAACTGCGATGGCTTCCCCACCGTTTTGCATTATCTCTTCGAGAACCTGTTGCGCGACTGTACTGTTGCTTGAATAGTTGATAACAACCTTCGTGCCGATACTAGCAAGCTCTAACGCGATGCTACGACCAATCCCTCTAGACGATCCTGTCACAATGGCTACTTTTCCGGAATTTTGTTGCATGATGCATTCCTCCTTGTAAATTGTTTGTACAATTTCAGGCAAATTGTGCGCGTATTTCGTTCTGCGAAGAACCTACATCAAATCCTAGAGCGCTGTTATCCGTAAAATACTCGGTTCAAAGCGTCAATCGCTTGATTGACAGCGACCTTGGCTTGGTCATAGACACCCGAGGCCAAGTAGAACCCGTGAATCATGCCATCATAACGCGTTACTTCTACTGACACTCCAGCTTCCTTGAGCCGCTCCGCATACTCCTCTCCATCGCCACGAAGTGGATCGTATCCTACGGTGATAATCAACGCAGGTGGAAGACCAGACAAATCCGATGCTAACAAAGGCGAAGCATATGGGTTTTTTCCATCATCAGGGTTCTGCAAGTAATTGTTCCAGAACCACTTCATCGTATTTGTTGTCAATCCATATCCCTCTGCGTTGTCAAGATAGGACTGGGAATCAAACGAGTAGTTTGTTACCGGGCAAAATAAGAGTTGAAAGCTCGGTAACGAATCATTTCGGTCTCGAGCCATGAGTGAAACGGCAGCCGCAAGATTTGCACCAGCACTATCCCCTGCAATCGAAATATAGGAGGGATTCACGTTCAGTTCGCTCGTATTTTCACACACCCACGTATATGTTGCGTAGGCATCCTCTGCTGGTGAAGGAAACTTGTGTTCCGGTGCCAGGCGATAGTCTACCGATATAACCACACAACTGACTTCATTTGTAATTTGCCGACACAGTACATCCGCGGATTCCAAATCCCCTACGATCCATCCGCCTCCATGATAGTATACCAATGCCGGAAACGGGCGCTCGCCTTTCGGGGTATAGATGCGCACTTCAATCTCGTCTTCGGGAGCAGGGATAAAACGATTCTCTATATTCCCAATTTCCTTTGCAGGACCTGGGTCAGGATTAAGATTGACCTTTCTGGCTTCCTCTACAGAGAGTTCATGAAGAGGAGGAGCACCCGACTGTTTCAACTTTTCGAGTATCGATTGTACCTGTGGATCGAGTGGCATAACGATAACCTCCATTGACTCATTTTTGTTGCTCTAAGCCTTGGCGCATGGTTTTCATTCTGTTGAAAAAGTGAGTGGCGTAAGGCTTACAATCAATTACAAAATGGAGTATACTGTCGCAGTAAGATAATAGTAAGTACGCACTTTTTCGTAACGTAGTATCGAATTTGAAACTGTATAGGTTGGAGTGACGGATATGAGTGAATGTCCTGTAGAGATAACGATGTCTGTCGTTGGAGGCAAATGGAAGGTGGTTATCCTTTGACGTTTAGCTCAAGGTACAAAACGGTTTAATGAACTCCAACGTTCTATTTCGAACATAACGCGGAAAATGTTGACGGAACAACTAAGAGATTTGGAACAAGATAAATTGGTCTTAAGAACAGTCTATAACCAAGTTCCCCCGAAAGTTGAGTATTCACTAAGCGACTATGGAAAGACGTTAATCCCCATTTTACAGGCGATGGCTCAATGGGGATTAAATCATCAAGAACATGAAGAGGATTTAGGTTGAGTTTTACGAGCCCTGTTAGCGCACGTAGACGTACATTAAAATAACGCTACTACTCGTTGCCTGTTCGCCCCATTTCCCAGACCGTTTGCAACGGGTCGAAGAACTGGAGAATGTTTGGCAGCATCTCAACACAAAACCAGATGAAAAGAACAGGCTATTGGAGTAAATCGTCGAACAGATCGAGTACATTCGAGACGATTTTCGAATCGATGTGCGGGTGAAATTTCGGTAATACATCGTATGCGGTAGCATCGAGTTCGAGTCAAAATATGTCCGCCCCACTTGCAATGATTTCCTTTGACCAAAGAAGTACTTTTCGCTGATTTCACCCTGATGATGCAGATTTCGACGCACAACCATTTCTATCATTGCAAATCTCTGCAAGAACGGGACAAATTCTGCGGCGAGTTAGGAAACAACACTTCTCGTTCATATCACCCACGTGCTTTTCATTCCTCTTTCGGTTTCAATAATCCGTATAATTCCGAAACAAACTCGGAACGCCCTTGCGCAAATGTTCGCGTCCCAAATCTGTACCACCCAGAATACGTGATATGAACCTCATGTCGGGCTCTTGTTAGCCCGACATAGAACAGTCTTCGCGCTTCTTTTTTAGAAGCATCCGATTTGGCTGCAAATCCTGGAATTCTTCCCTGCTCCATTCCCATCAAAATGACGGCGTCAAATTCTAGTCCCTTTGCGCTGTGAAGTGTTATCAGGTTCAAATGATTCGGTGAACCGGCCTGCCCAGAAAACATATCTACGCTAAATGTGGCGATTCTCCCACCCTCGCCCGAAGCCGAGAGTAAGCTTTGAAACGCGTCTTGTTCATCACTTGCGTCAGATCGACTGAGAAGTGTATGAAGGCATTTTTGCTCAAACCGTTTCAGCCACTCAAAGAGCGGGATTCCTGAATCACGGTTTGACCACAAAAACCTCGCGAGATTAATTCTAATTGTTCTCGCATATATCTCGGACTTTGCTTCTCGGTGGAAATTCAGCCACGTCTGAGAAAGGTGATGGAAGCTTTGTCCTCCCGTCTTCCATCCATGGGAGCACCACAAGGCGCACTCCTCAAGCCAGCGGGTCAACGGCGTTCGGGGATACGGTGCGTTTCCGTCCACCCGAATGTACTTTGTTTGAGACGTTTCCGCCGCTTGAGCAATCACGTTACCATCATTTTTGTCCAAGTAAAGGACGGCAATATCCCCTAGCCGTGTATGAGGTCTCCGTTCCAAGATTGATGGGATAATCTGCTCACAGATTTCCTTGGCCTGCTCTTCAATACCACCGGTGTACTCGTAAAAGTCAATCGTACCCTGATGCGCACCAGGAGGAGTCATAAAACCCCGTTGCTCTCCGATAGTAACTTCGGAAGCCGATACGATAGTCGATCCACACCTATAATTGAACGTCAATCGAGCCGTCTCAACGCCGTACATGCCTGACAATTCTCTAAGCAACTCCGGCTGAGCTCCCGTGAAACCGTAAATTGATTGGTCCGGATCCCCCACTGCAAATAATCTTGTTCCACCTCGAAAGCACAAATTCATGACGATATTATGTAATGGGCGGCCCAAATCTTGATACTCATCGACGACAATGATTGGAAACTTACTGGTTAGAATTTTCCTTACCCAATCATGTGATTCCAGCAAACATAGGCCATTTAAGACCATGTCGTCAAAATCGATATACCCTTCGGTTCGAAGTCCTCGCTCATAGGCTTCAATAAGTTTAGCCAAATCAGGATAGTCACCGCACCACGAAAAGTCCGTTCGATCGGGATGTGTCCTTCGATACTTATCCGCATCCGTTCGCCATTTGCCGATATTCTCATGAATACCAATTTCCGCTTCGACCGCCTGATTAAATATGCGTGCCTGAGTCTTGGTTGGGGCAACCTTCAGCGGCATTGGTAATGTCAAACCTGCCAACTTAGAAAATGGCGTGAGAATGTGATGTAAACAGAAGGAGTGTACCGTTCCAACAAACACATTATGACTTGGTTCTATACCAAGCTTCGTTAGTCGACTGCGAAGTTCACGTACGCACTCTGCATTGTATGTTAAACATGCAAGACCACGTGGATACTGGATATCTTCCGCGATCATTCGGGCCATTTTAATGGTGAGTGTTTTCGTCTTTCCGCTTCCCGGACCAGCAAGAACCACACAATGTCCCTTGGACTCGTATGCAGACCATTGTCCAGGGTTTTCGCGAAGTTCACTTGCCGCCATCAAATATGAGTGACTACGATAGGGAGCATTTGCTGGATACAAAGTCGATGGCTCCTTTAACGTATGCTGGACACTGAACAGATTGAATGTGCGATGCAAGTCGCTGAGCGAACCTACCTTTACCAATTTCCTCTATATCCTTCAAGAATCGTATGGCATCTAGGGTCTCTGGATGAACCTCCAACGCTGCCGCGCGTGTTTTTGCTGCTCCGATATCCGATAACTCAATGATTGTAGTACACATTTCAGAGTGAAGACCATTCTTAAACATATCAATTTCTAACGTGTAATTGTTGACGAAAATGCCGAATTGTTGCGCAATATTAACAAAGTAACGCGAATCTACTTTCGTATATTCCTCCGGGTCCATGACAAACTCCAAGATCTGCATTACACGGTTTAAACTAAGAGGAGACCGTCCATCATCCCTAGGATCATAATCCGTTAACACGCTGTATGGAATTCCCAATCTATTGAGCAAACGGACATATGGCAAGAAGTTTGTACTTGATACTGAACAGACCGTAATGCCAATAGCATCTAAATTCACTCCTTGCATGGCGGCCAAGCGAGGCACAAGATATTGCTCGGCATCGCCTTCAACCAATATCACGCCTTTAGCAAAGAGCATTTCCCCTCGTGTAACATCCAAATACCGTTCAATATCCTCTATGTCCCTTTGGTCCATATCGAGCGTTGCAGTAGATACCGCTACGGATTGGTTTCCGCTGCGTCGGAGTAAAACAATGGAGCGCAATGGAGAAACACTTACAATGTGAGGCGAATGCGTCGTTAATAGGATCGTCTCAGTCTCGGACTTATCATGTCTTGAGTCGGTCATGTGGTGCCTTGTCTTCAAGAAATCCCTGTAAACCTGTCGCTGAAGGTGTGGGTGCAAATGCGCTTCCGGTTCCTCAATCGCCCAAAAAGAATGTTCTCGACTATTTTCAAGCACAGAATATCTTAGTTCAAGGGACTTTAGCGCTAAATAGAGAACATTCATGGATCCCAAACTAGCCTCGCTAACTTCACGCAATCCCGAATCAATTAATAGGCGCATGGCACGCAACAAATGATCAGGATTTGTAGGTGAGAACCCCAAAGCCACTTCAAGTGACTGCGGCGAGCCGACCATGTCCAATACCCGCTCGTTGATTTCTCTTTCGAGATCTGCGATTTCCGTAATTTTAGTAATTGCACTTGTCACATCGAGAACCTGAGTTGCAATGTCTGCCAAAGCCGATTTCTCAATTGTCAAGGCCGCTCGATCCAACATGGGGCGTAAAGGGGACTTTCTCCACGTTGATAAATCACTCTCAACGTCCCGAAGAGCATGGAGAACACTCATCGGTATTCGCCTACGTGTATCATATCCAATCCTCGTCTCTTCACGATCACCGCCATATAGCAAAAATTCGTAATCTGCCTCAGTTTTAGGAACACCAGATATTGTAGAAGCTGGGCGAAATAGATACGTAAATCTTGCAATCATTGGCTCAACACTGACCAGATAGTCTGACATATCCGCTAAGAGTGCTTCGTTGTCCTCGAAATTGGCTAATTCAACGACCACCTTAATCTCGCACCGGTTATAAATGGGGTTGGCTAGACCTGACCAAAAATCTCCTTCGTGTAATTGCCTAGCGCTATCTGGCAATGAAGGGTCCAGCACCAAACGAAGGGCATGCAGGAAATTCGTTTTGCCGGCTTTATTTTCGCCAACAATTACTACACTATTATCAAGATAAACATCGACGGTTTTGAAATTACGAAAGTTATCTATCTTCACACGGTGAATTTTCATAATCACCCTACCCATCTCTCGTGTTGAAAGCGGAGCTAGTTTACAACTCTCTTCCTGCACCCTACGAAGATATCATATCTACTTTTTACCGAATAGGCTTTTCAGATGTTTGTCCATCCGTCCGTCTTGGGCCATAATGAAGGAGAGTCTACTCTAAGGTGGCCGGATGACTGTAGTGCGAAAAGTCTGTGAATCACAGGGTGATAATGTGAGCGAATTGGAAAACCTGATTCGGCAAATTGTCAGGGAGGAAATCCGGCTTTATCTGAAGGAGTACAAAAACGATGAGATGCCTGTAGCAAATCCGGAAGACCCAGAAGAAAGTATACCTGACAAATTCGATTATGAACTGTTTGAGCAAAAATACCAAGCTGCACTGAAAATAGATAACGAGGTCAACGAGAGATACCAATCCCAAATTGATCAGCATGGTGCGACCATAAAGTTGGGCTATGCTGCGGATTTGCTCAAGATGAGCCAATATGCGCTAAGGAAACTGGCCAAAACCGACAGCAACTTTCCGCCCATATTTCGCGGCCAAATTGGTACTGCCAGGCTGTTGCATTGGTTGGACGGTGGGAAAGCCTATTGGAAGCTAGGTGAGAACGATGATTGAAGACACCATAAGAAAAATCGTTTCCGAAGGAATTACAAAAAATCAAATCCGAAATACTCACTGAGTTGAAAGGTCTCCAAGCAACCACTAATGTCATTGACCTGTACGGCGAGACACTGACAGTCGACAAGGTGGCAGAGATACTGAACGTTTCAAAAAGCAAGATATACGAAATGGCGCGAAACCCAACATTCCCTTGCATAAAGGCGGGAAGCAGAATCATCATACCCACCCGGAAATTCTTCGAATGGATGAACGACTCTTCGAGCCGCTCAACCGAAGTGTAGAGCAAAGGTGGGCTCAATACATCACCCAAGGCTGTTCAGGTAGATAAATCAGAGTAATCAACGTCATTTGAATTCTTTTAAAAATGCAGGTTCAACCCCAACGTTCATATGTAAGTCAATATGTCAATTTTCCCGCTTCCAGTAACCGGATTAGAACGCTGCAAAGATTAGACATACAGGTGGCGACTTGTTCGCAAATACGCATCTCATTAATAACTTGATCCTCTGCTAAACCAATTTCCTTGATATTCAGTTTATCCATGGTTTCATTCCGTCTTGGCCATCTTGTGATCATCCAAACGTGACCTTGGCGAGCCGAGACATTGACAACGCTGACCGTTCTGGGATCGACAGATAGGCAATTCCCGTGTTTTATTGCGCGATACGCTTCTACAATACTCTTCATCTCCCGACATGAAAGAAGGAATGTAGAGCATGGATGAACAGAATTGGTTAGTGGAACAATTCGAGGCGCATCGGAAGCACATGCAAGCGATGGCTCACCGGATGTTAGGATCCCTAAGTGAGGCTGAAGACGCCGTGCAGGAGTCTTGGCTTCGTTTTAGCCGTGGCGATACGAGCAAAGTAGAGAACATAGGCGGATGGTTGACAACCATTGTTTCGCGGGTGTGCCTCGACATGTTGCGATCGCGCAAATCGCGTCGCGAAAAACTCATGGGGCCTGATGTGCCTGAGCCAGTATCGAATTCAGGGGACGGGAGTGATCCCGAGCACGAAGCGTTACTGGCCGACTCCATCGGTTTGGCACTTCTTGTGGTGCTTAATAACTTAAATCCTGCAGAACGTATTACGTTCGTGCTGCACGATATTTTCGCCCTTCCCTACGTAGAAATTGCGCCTATCGTAGGTCGCAACGAAGCCGCGACCCGACAACTCGCGAGCCGCGCTAGACGCCGTTTGCATGGAGCGGAAACGGCACTAGACATCAATCACATACGCCAGCGGAACCTGGTTGAAGCGTTCTTGACTGCGTCAAAGACCGGGGATTTCGACACCCTTCTCGCTGTGCTCGATCCGGATGTCGTGTTCCGAAACGACCCCGCATTCTTTCCGGCAGCCGCATTCACTGAGCTTCGTGGTGCAGAATCCGTGGCTAAGCAATTTTTGGGACGAGCTCATGGTGCCCGACCGCTGCTCGTGAACGGAGGCGTGGGAGTGGTCGTCGCCCCTCGTGGACAGTTGTTATTCGTACTGGAGTTCACCATCACGGATGGAAAGATTGTAAAAATTAATCTGGTCTCCGATCCGGCGCGCGTTCGTCAGCTCGACCTAACACTGCTAAACGATTGACGTGCCAACGTACGTTACTGCTCGGTGTAGCTTGTACGCCGGACATGGGCTATCTCTATAAGATGCAGATGCCAGATCTGTTTACTATGGATTCATTTTTCAATAGGCTAGCAGACCAGGGGAAATCATTCCCTTTTTTCCCGCGGCCACCAGTAGACGTTTTCATTTGTCATCTCGGGGGTCAGAACACACCTGTGTGTCAATCGGCCAGCTACATTAAAGTACGTTTGTCTGTACCAGATCAAACCTGTTTGCATACAAATCCACCTCAACACCCCATGGAACAGTCCGAGGCTCTCCGACGAAGTGCACACCCTTTGATTTCATCATTTCATAGCCTCTCGGCATTGAGATGTTCATAAATAGTAAAAAAACAGTAATTATTAAATATTTTCACTGGAAAAGAGATGTGTCCGGTATGCCTGGTTGGATCCCATAGTGAAATGGGCATGACAAAGAAACCACGACGAAGATACGTTTTTAGCATTCGTAGCGGTGGTCTACCTTTATGCTGGTCATATGAAGACGTCTCTGTGGGCGGAACGTTCCCGCATCTGCTATCGTAACCTCGTTTCAATCGACCAGTCGTCACACCTCAACGCGTGTCCGACCTGAACGATGAGGACTAGGAACTGATCACAGACATTGAATGCGTATTCGCCCGCTATGAGTATCGGATGATCAAGAAAAGTCAACCAAAATCCGCCCTTTCACATTCGGTGGATATGCGAGTATCCCAGCTAATTCATCAATGCCGGTCTTGGACCAGGTGACTTGGTACGCTTTATCCACGTTCGATACCCTGAATCCTTTCCCGCAGGTAGTTCAGACCATCCTCCTGCCCGAATACACGTCCATTCTCCCGATCTTGTTGGCTCATTCGAATTTGTCGTAGGATATCTGGATCCCCGGCGATTGCAACGATGTCATCATCATCCGGGCTCTTCTCTACCACTAAGCTGACCTGGAACTCGTCCTCAATCAGTTGAACGAGATCTGTCCACTCCACATAAGTTTTCCCTTTCAATTTATCGTAGAGTTCGTCCACAGTCATGTGTTTCATGACCAATCACCGCCCTTTGACTTGAGCATACCTCAAGAGGAGAGGAAAGCCTTTATCCATGAAACAGCCGATCGTCATTTTTCCTGCATACGTGGGGATTTCTCGTGGATAAGGCGGTTGGTGAATTTGTGGCCGCCGTTGTTGGAGTTCACGGTTGAATCATCCTTTCTGGGGAGATTTATGGTGGACCCACTCGTCGTTCGTGTGACTACTCACACACTATTATGCCTTGACGATAATTTTTCCTCCTGCGTGCCCCGTCTCGCTTAGTCGATGTGCATTACACACACCTTCCAGTGTCAGAGGAATGTTTCTGTAATCTATACATTTACTGTCCCTTCTGAGACCAATTCCGCAATTGCACCCAGCGGAAAATGTTGACGGAACAACTAAGAGGTTTGGAGCAAGATAAATTGGTCTTAAGAACAGTCTATAACCAAGTTCCCCCGAAAGTTGAGTATTCACTAAGCGACTATGGAAAGACGTTTATCCCCATTTCCCACGGCCAATTTAATTGAACCCGCCGTTCACACGAATCGTCTGTCCCGTTATCCAACGGGCCAGGATGTGGCGAGTGCAGGACAATGTGCGAGAGTCGATGTCATCTCCTGATCTTCAAGGCGATTGTTGAGTAAGTCGCTTAAAGTGGAGACGGTGTACTCCGGAAAGGAACGGCTGATTAGTACAAGATTCATGCCTGCTTCTACGTTGCCTGTTTTCAGAACACGAAAATACCAACCTGTGAGTCCGCTGTTGCGTACATGCTCTGTCAGCCCAGGGGTCTTCCATCTGCGGGATATCTTCCAGCAAGGAATGCGGGGCTGAGACACCTGAATTTGAACTTCACCGATTTGAAATACGTCGCCAATGCATACTGTGGTTTCTGAAAGTCCTTCAATAGTGAAATTCTCTCCAAAACTTCCATATGGGAGCATTAGATTGGGATAGACTGTTTGCCAGTAATGGTAATGGGAGGCGCTATACGCCAGAATGGATTTGTCAATGCCGCCGTGATTGTGAAGATCCGCCTGTCCGTCTCCCTCTAAGTGATCTTGGTGCAGCGACACTTGCCCATTGACTGGTTGTTTGAAAAATCCGGTATTCCAGGGTAGATCCGTGTCATCGACCGCATTGTCATTTCCAAATGTCATAGGTAGTGAAACTTGAATGGAAATCAACGTGGGAATGATGTTCACAACCTTTCCTGTTCATAAAAGCCTATGATTGCTTCTTATGAGGTGTCTAGTCTTCTTATTTGAATTTGGGCTGAAAATTAGCTTAAAATAGTTCTTGTTTTGCGGCGTGCTACTAGATATACGATGATGGCACCGACAATGAACAACCCCGTCATGATGAATCCAAGCTGCCCAAAACTTATACGATCCAACCAGTTGCCCAATGGACCCTGAAGTTTGACTTCCTCTGAAATCACGTGACCTAGTTCCAGTAGGCCGATCCCCAGTGCCGTACCCACAGTAATGACAGTTAGAAACAGATTGTAGTAAAGTTTTGCACTTGACCCATTAAAGGCTCCACTGATAGCTGGAAGTCATAAAAAAACCGTCTAGAGTATCCATCATGGCCATCCCAGCCGTGAACAAAATTGGCAGGGTAATAATTTCCACCGTGGTTGCCCCTGAAGTGCTGGCGATCGCTCCTGACATGGCTAATAGGGATACTTCAGTCGCAGTATCAAAACCAAGCCCAAATAAAAAACCAACCGGGTATATATGCCAACTTTCGGAAATAAAATTCAATCGTTTTCCAATGAATCGAAAGAAAAAACCGCGTTTCATTAACACGTCATCAATAGACTCCGTATTGACTTGAACGCCGTTCTGCTTTCGGACTCTGTGGAAAATTCGAGCAAGATTGAACAGCGCTGGTAGGTTCATTGTACCAATCAAGAGCAAGAACAGTCCTGACACAAGCGATCCTATGATATCTCCAACCAGAGAAAACCGGGGAATGGAGTGGTGAACCCAATTCCCCAGAAAACCTGTGGTGAGCGCCATCAGAAACACGACCGTGGAGTGACCTAGGGCAAAGTAGAATCCCACCCCGGACGACTCCGTGCGCTCCTGCATTAATTTTCTCACCGTACTGTCAATCGCGGCAATGTGATCAACATCAAAAGCGTGCCGCAACCCAAACGAATAGGCCAATAAGCCCAATCCTAAAAAGGCGATATGGTCGCGAGTGGATAACACCAGGCCAGCCAACCCAAGTAAGTGCAGCAAGATTAACAAAAAAACGTATTTACCTCGGCCTCGTGCCATTCTGCATCCCCTCTT
>JAJZCJ010000043.1 GCA_021846145.1 Bacillota bacterium | reverse complement strand
TAAGTCTAGGCGAATCGCTGTAAATATGCCGCTGTACTTATTGGATGAGGTGGATGGGCTCGTGGCTGAAGAACAGGAAACGCGCAGTAATTTAATACGGCAGGCAACGGCAATGTATGTGCACGAACGCAAGAAGCAACGCATTCGCGAACTTTTGCAGCAAGGATATCAGGAGATGGCCGTCATTAATTTGCGGATTGCTTCTGAATCGTTTGATGCGGAAAGAGAAGCGGAGACACTCGCCGATCGGCTTGTCAGCGGGGTGTAGCGATGAACATTAAGCGCGGCGATGTGTTTTTTGCAGACCTCTCTCCTGTGGTTGGTTCAGAACAGGGGGGCTTTAGGCCTGTGCTCATCATTCAGAACAACATTGGTAATCGATTTAGCCCTACCGTGATTGTCGCGGCGATAACGGCTCAGATCCAAAAAGCGAAGCTACCGACGCACGTAGAGGTCACTTCCTCTGAATACGGGTTGGAGCGGGATTCTGTCGTGTTGCTTGAGCAAATCCGTACCATTGATAAGCAACGGCTAACTGAAAAAATCACGCATCTTAATGATGAGTTGATGCAAAAGGTCAACGATTCTTTGCAAATAAGTGTGGGATTAATTGAATTTTGATGATATAAGTAAGATGAACGGTTGGTCGAGCGAAAGATGCTGCGGCCTTTTTGATTATCGTGGAGGGTGATTGAATGACGTTGGAACGTTCACACATAAGAGATGCGAATTTATATGAAAGTGGACTATTAAAAATCGATTGGGTGAAGGCTCGCATGCCGATTTTGCGAGCACTGGAAGAAGAATTTGTACGGGTTCAGCCGTTTGCTGGCAAACGTGTGGTGATATGTCTGCATCTTGAAGCGAAAACGGCTTATTTGGCGATGGTGGTGAAAGCGGGTGGTGCCGATGTGACGGTGGTAGCGTCTAATCCATTGTCCACTCAAGATGATGTGGTAGCGGGTCTGGTTCATGAAGGCATCGCTGCACACGCTTGGTACGGCGCGACAACAGAAGAGTATGAGAGTCACATTCGCGCGGCACTCGATACGCATCCGCACTTGATCATTGATGATGGTGGCGATCTTGTTACGACACTACATACGCACAGGCCGGAGCAGGTTGCAGAGGTGATCGGAGGTTGTGAAGAAACAACAACTGGCATCCTGAGACTAAAAGCGATGGCGGAGGAAGGCGCACTGTTATTTCCTATGATTGCGGTCAATGATGCGTATTCAAAATATTTATTTGATAATCGCTATGGTACTGGTCAATCGGTGTGGGATGGCATCATGCGCACCACTAATTTAGTTGTGGCAGGGACAAACGTGGTTGTTATAGGTTATGGGTGGTGTGGCAAAGGGGTAGCGATGCGCGCTCGTGGCCTTGGTGCCAAAGTAATTGTCACGGAAGTCGATCCGATCAAGGCGGTGGAGGCGGTGATGGACGGGTTTGAAGTGATGCCGTCATTAGAAGCGGCTCCGCGCGGGGACTTTTTTGTCACGGTAACCGGAGATAAGGGATGCCTGTCAGGAGCTCATTTTGATGTGATGAAAACAGGTGCGGTCATGGCCAACGCCGGTCATTTTGATGTCGAGATCAGCAAACCGGATTTAATTGATCGCGCGGTGTCTGTGCGTAAAGTTCGGCATAATGTGGAAGAGTTTGCAATGCGGGATGGCAGAAAGCTTTATTTGCTGGCAGAAGGCCGTTTGGTGAATTTGGCTGCGGGTGATGGTCACCCTGCGGAAGTGATGGATATGACCTTTGGCTTGCAGGCATTGGCACTACGGTTGGTGGCAGAAGGGAATTTTCCTGCAGGCGTGCATAAGTTACCACAGGAATTGGATGAGCGAGTGGCTAGTATGAGATTACAGGCGATTGGCATTGAGATCGATCGCTTAACGGAAGAGCAACAAGCCTATTTACACAGTTGGGGGCATGCATGAAATGCGACCGCAAATCGGCCTTACTGTCAATGAAATATCCAGAAACGGGAACCCGGGAATATTTTTGGGCAGAGATTATATAGAGGCAGTGTATGCAGCGGGAGGACAGTCCGTGGTGATGCCATCGACTTCTGATCAGGCGATCATCAGGGAATGGGCGGACAGAATCGATGGACTTCTGCTCACAGGGGGGGAAGATATTGCGCCTGCTCTTTATGGCGAAGAACCTCGGCAAGGGATGGGAGACGTGTCGCCGCTCAGGGATCATTTTGAGTCGCGACTGCTTGTCTACATGATTGAGCTTAATAAACCCGTGGTTGCTATTTGCAGAGGAATTCAGGTGTTAAATGCGGTGATGGGGGGAACGTTGTTTCAGGATTTGCCCAGAGAATGGCCAAGTTCGTTGCAACATGACCAAAAGGCGCCACGTGATCATTTGGCACACGCAGTGAAGATAAGCAAAGGTACAAAACTCTCTCACATTGTGGGTAGTGAGGACTTGCAGACGAACACATTTCATCATCAGGCAGTCAAACAAATTGCGCCTGGGTTGGCACCTAGTGCGCACAGCCGTGATGGATTAATTGAGGCGGTCGAAGATCCGTTGCGCTCGTTTGTCATCGGAGTACAGTGGCATCCAGAAAATTTATGGCGTTCCTCGGAGCGTCACTTTCGGTTGTTCACGGCTTTTATTGAGGCGGCGAAAGCGGAATTACGAGCATAATAATCGTCCCCCAAATGGACATCTGCTGCACTTTATCTGGTGTGTGAAGCAAAGCCTTGGGCCCAGGCAAAATGACTTCACCAGGTAAAGGGGGAAATGATCATGGCGACAAACATTGCAAATCGTCAGTTGATGATTCAACTGCAGGTGGGTGTCAGTGCAAATGGACAGCCGAAGTTGCAAAATCACCTTTTTCCAAGTGTTGATCCTGTTGCAAGTGAGACGCAGATGGCGCAAGTGTTGAGTGCACTTACACCACTGTTTCAATCACAGGTGTATGCAACTGGTTACGTGGACACGGTCGAGATTGTACCAGCGACTTCTAGTACAAGCGCCATTTCCTGATACAGGTAGAAAGGGGAGACTGTCATGAAAGAATCAATCACATTGTCGTTTCTAACTTCGTTAAACAAAACGGTTCGTTTGCAGATACCCAGTCCCAAAACGCCCATTGATGCACAAGTTGTCAATCAGGCGATGGATGCCATTGTTGCCGCAGATGTTTTTGCCTATGCGACTGGTCGCATCGTCAAGAAAGTGTCGGCCACGCTCAACACGTCTGATACTTCTGCCATTGCGCTAAGTTAGGGCAATCATTGCTACACAAGGGGCCGCTGTAGAAGAATTATTCTGCAGCGGTTTTTTGCACAAGTTGGATGAGTTCTGCGGTGGTAGGCGCTTCTAAAATGAGTTGTTCGTTGATGTAGACAAAGGGCGCGCGAAAACATTCGTGGCAATGCCCGAGACAACCCCAAGATTGTATCTTCGCTTGTGGATAAAGCGTTCGCAATTCAGTGATCACTTCGAGAACGCCCTGTTCCATATTGATGAAGCAATATTCGATGTCTTGGATTTCCACAGTACACTTCACCTCTACAAGTTTGTTTAATTTTAACACAGGTTTGGCGAATAGTAACGAGTATAGTGTAACCTAATCGTGGGTCATACCGTCTAAATAGAGATGCAATGAGGTGGGTGTTTGGCATCGGCAAAAGGGGACAATCGCACCGAATTGCTGCGGGAATTGATGGAAGCGTACCATCGTGACGTGTTTCATGTCTTGTTAGGGTATGTAAAAGACCGTCATATCGCAGAAGATTTGGCGCAGGATGTGTTTGTGAAAGTATACGATCATTTAGGTTCATTTCGTCAAGAGAGTAGTTATAGAACATGGATTATGCGCATCGCTGTCAATCGCGCAAAAGATTTTTTGCGCTCTTTCGCGCACAAGACGATACCTATAGAAGATGTCTCGCAATGGGACAGTGAATATTCTGTGGAGCAAACAGTCATTAGCCACGTACGTGATGAGTATCTGTGGAAGGCCGTTACTGATCTACCTGAGTTGTATCGCGAGGTAATCTGGCTATATTATGCAAAAGAGATGACGATAGAAGAAATTTCGCAGATTTTGGATCTGAATCAGTCGGCAGTAAAAACGAGAATGTTTCGTGGACGTGAATTGCTAAAAAAAGCATGGAAAGGGAGTGGGGAACATGACGCCAGAGGATGATCGCGAATTTGAAGAGGAATTGCAACGAGTCATGAAAGAGCGATTAGAATCAATGTCGGTTTCACCCACATTCCAAACGAAAGTATTGGAAACTATTTCAAATCACCATCTGCGAGGCAAAGGTAGGCATCGCCATTCCACACTGAAAAGACGGGTGTGGTTAGCTCCCTTGTGGCAAAGTGTGGCGGCTGTTTTACTGGTGATGGTGATGGCCTATGCTGGTACAACTTTGATAAAGTCACCTGCGTTGAACAGTCCATTTAAGCCTACTCAACCGATCACTTTCAATGCTGCGTCCAACACAACGATGACTCCTTCAGAAGTAGTATTCGGGAGCTTTGCTGCGATAACCACACAAAACATTCAGCTAGTGCCAGATCGCCATAGTTCGCTGTCTACGCAACGTTTTACGGTGCGCTGTCAATTGTATAATTCAAGTGATACTGCGATGCAGGGAAATGATTTGCGAGGCATGCTGTTTTTGCTTAACCGGCCTGGTCAATTGACACCTAGCAGAGAAAATGACTGGGAGTACTTTGTCAATGGACCCAAACAGGTGATTCCTCCCCATCACGCTGTGACGTGGTCGTTTTCTCCGAACCCCGCACCACCTTATACGACGCTTCATAATCGTTATGTGCATATTGTTTGGTTAACAGATCAAACGGTGACGGGCGCACCCAATTTTGTGATTCATCCCTTGCCTGTTGAATTGAAAAAAGATCGCATGGTGGTTTACAAAGAGGTCAAACCTGGGATTCAATTGTTGCGCATTCAGGCGACAATTCAAAATCAGGGAAGCACACCGCTTCCGTATTCATCACTGTTGGGGATGCTGTTTTTTAAAACGAACGCCACTGCTTCGCTGCTCAGCTCCTCTACGTACAGGTATTTTGATGATGTAGTGCCGATTGGCAAATCCTATCTGACAATTGCGCCAGGACAATCGGGGCAGGTGAGGTTTGAAATTGTTGGCGTTCCTGGGGTGGATATGACCAAATTGCCAATTACCTTGCTAGTGGTTAGACGTTCGGATATCGGCGCGTAATTTGTATAGTTCAAATGGATTGGCATAAAATAGTTCAAATCTACTAACCTATTATCATCCTAAGGGGTCTGAGTTAATTCTCATAATGATGAAATAATGATAATTGTAACATGAGTCAGATCGGATGATAGACAAAGGGGGATTATGTTTTGAAGTTTAATAAATTAGCACTTTCTGTAGTAGCCTCAAGCATGTTTGTTGGCATGATGGGGATGGGTGTGAATGCCCAAACTGTGTCCAAGCATGTATCGGCGCTTGGCGTGAAATACCCAACTGTACTTTTACTTACTCTGTATCATGGTCCACAAAACAATGCGCCAAACGGTTATCCGAATTTTACCCCTGCCTATTTCTCGGCACCAGCGAATTCTCGTGTGGAATTGATCATCAACAGCTATGATGATGGTCCAGGACCTGTGATGGGAACCGACTATCAAGTAAAAGGCACCGTTGGTGGATACGAAATTGCTAATGGCAAAAAAGTTACGGCACTTGGTAAAAACAGCGTAGCACATACGCTTACTATTCCTTCATTGAATCTTAACATTCCTATTCCTGCGAAACCTGCTAATAAGCCATATGCGACGGTTACGGCATATTTCAATACGGGTAAAGCAGGTACTTACAACTGGCAGTGCATGGTAGCTTGTGGATCTGGTTCAAGTGGTTGGAGCGGTGCCATGTCCCCAGCAACTGGTAAGGGGTGGATGTACGGTACTTTCACCGTTTACAATTTGAAATCGTATCAACAGTAATTCATTTTCGCAATAACACATGAAGAAGCCGTCTCTTGCATGATCAGGAGGACGGCTTTTTTAATCCTGCCATTAACACATCAGCTACTTCTGGTCTTGTGAATTTAGGCGACGGACGCTGTCCGCTGCGTAGCATTTGCCGTACTTTCGTGCCTGAGAGAATGTAACGATATTGCGGATCGTGGGCGCATGTTTTATCGGAAGCCATTCCATCACATTTATCACAATAAAAACTGTTTTCATAAAACAACGGTGTGATTCCTAATTCAGCTACCTGAAAATGGCTAAATATCGCTTGTGCATCGTATGAACCGTAATAATTTCCCACTCCGGCATGATCCCTGCCCACCACAAAATGCGTACACCCGTAATTTCTACGCGCAAGGGCATGCAATACGGCTTCGCGTGGCCCAGCATACCGCATGGCCGCAGGGTATACACCCATCAACACGCGATTTTCAGGGAAATAGTGCGCAATTAATTGTTGATAACTTTTCATGCGTACGGTGGCAGGAATGTCATCTGCTTTAGTTTCTCCCACCAGCGGATTAAGGAACAGCCCGTCCACAATTTCCAGTGCCGACTTTTGAATGTATTCATGGGCGCGATGAATGGGGTTTCGCGTTTGAAATCCGACAATCGTTTTCCAATTTCGTTGTTCGAATTTTTCCCGCGTGATGATAGGATCAAAATAATACTGAGGAAATTCCTGTGGTTGTAAACGATTCAACAACCACACGGGTCCTGCCACATAGAGTGGATCACCATGAAAGAGTTTTTTTACGCCTGGATGTTCTAAATCGGTGGTGCGATAAACAGCTTCTGCTTCCCAGTGTTTGTCAGGTTGATAGATTTCCGTGATTTCAATGATGCCGTGTATGATGCCATCTGACCCAGCAAGTGCAGCGGGCGAGCCAGCTTGTATTTGCGTGGCCACCGTTTCAGACACGGGCAGCGTAATGGGGATCGGCCACGGTGAACCATCGGTTAGGTGCATGGTGGTCAAAATATGTTTCCAGTCTTCATGTCCGACAAACCCAATCAGTGGCGAGAAGACGCCAGTAGCTAACATTTCCAGATCGGAGAGTGAGCTTTTGGACAGAGTGATTTTTGGCATTTTTTTTGCGTCTTTACGGAAGCGTTCTTGGTGAGAGCCTGTAAGCACTCGATTTACTAATGGATAGTCGTTTGGGAAATTGCAGGATGTCATTGTGGGATTCTCCTTTTTCATTGGTGCAAGCCACATTCTGTTTTTCCTAAACCGGCCCATCTGCCATTGCGCGGATCTTCACCTGCTTGTACAGGACGCGTACAGTGAAGGCACCCGATGCTCGGATATCCATTGTCATGAAGCGGATTGTAGGGAACATGGTGATCGTGGATGTAATCCCAAACCTGTTGTGTAGTCCATGTCACCAACGGATTGACTTTGAGCATAGTGAATTTACTGTCCCATTCGAACACGTTGGCATTCGCTCTGGTGATTGACTGTTCCCTTCTTATGCCTGTAATCCAGCCATCGTAATCTTGTAAATAACTTGTTAGTGGGGTTACCTTGCGCATGTTGCAACACGCATCGGGATCTGTCTCCCATAGGCGATCACTGTATTGCGTTGCTTGTTCAGCTAGGCTGAGGGCAGGTCGTACTTGGGTCAACATAGGAGGCACACGCTGCGCTAAAACCTGATCGCGTAGTGCATAGGTTTCAGAAAATAGCAAATCGGTATCTATATAAAAGATGTTAGCATTGGGATTGATTTTCATGATCATGTCCATCAATACCATGTCCTCTGCCCCGAATGAACAGGCGAAAGTCAACGAAGGAAGTTCTTCATATGCTTTACTCAGGATGACTTCAGGTGTTGACTGTCCATACCTTTCGACAAGTTGTTCAATTTCAGGTAAAGTGAAGGTGCGTTTATTCATTCATTGGCCTCCAAATTTAGCGGTGAATACAGAGAGCATACAATGTAAAACTTTAAAACTTCTTAAAATGTTAATCATTGCAGGAGTATGGAAGTACTTCAGGTAATGGGGGCGTATTGGGTGTTAGTAAGTGAGTTAGGGGAATTTGGACTGATTGAGCGCTTGCGCAAAATTGTGGCGCGCGATGATGAAAGCATGTTGGTGGGCATTGGTGATGATGCGGCGGTCTTGAAGTATCATCGCCCTGTTGTGGCGACAACGGATGCATTGGTAGAAAACGTACACTTTCGTTCGGATTTAATTGATGAGGTGTCCTTGGGTTACAAGGCACTCAGTGCTTCGTTGAGTGACGTGGCTGCCATGGGCGCAAAGCCGTTACATGCCCTGATTACGCTGTTTTTGTCGGGTTCTACGCAGGTGGAAACTTGTGAACGGATTTATCAGGGTCTAAAAGAGGCGGGCGACGAGTTTGGAGTGAGCATTGCCGGGGGAGACGTGGTAAAGTCTCCGTTAACATTTGCTATCTCTGTCACTGTTTTTGGTGAATTGGTGGGAGAACGTCCGTTGCTTCGTAGTGGGGCAAAAGCTGGGGATTTAATTTTTGTCACCGGTGATCTAGGAGGATCTGCGGCTTATCTGCATTACAAAGAGTTACCAGTGCCGGTTATTTTGTCGCCACTGGAAGAATGGGAATTGGCGATGCGGCACCGACGCCCCATACCTCAGATCGTGGCGGGTGAAGTGCTCGCAGAAATTGCGGATTGTACGTCTACCAATGACATCAGCGATGGGCTGGCCTCTGAATTAAATGAAATTGCAACTGCCAGTCAGGTGCGGATGATCATTGAAGCACAGCGCATTCCGACGACTCCCGCACTGCGGCGATATGCGCGCATGATTGGGGTAGATTCTCTGGATTTTGCTTTATTTGGCGGTGAAGATTATCAACTTGTAGGGACGGTTACGTCGCGTGGTGCAGGAGAATTGCTCACTCGTCTCGAAGCGGTAGGGGTAAAGGTTACGCTGATCGGGCGCGTGGAAGAGGGGAATCCAGGGTTGGATATGATTCGTGAAGGCACACGCGATATTGTGGAGCGTAGGGGCTTTGATCATTTTTCAAGTGAATCATTGGCGGAACGATAACATGAATGAAACGCCCGTAAGTAACGAGTATAATTTGCTACTAAGTGGCGCACAGGAGACGCTCCTCTTTGGCCGTTTTGGCGGTGAGGTGGCAAGACGCGGACAGGTGCTGTGTCTAAATGGTCCGCTTGGTGCAGGCAAGACAACATTAGTATCAGGGATGGCACAAGGACTTGGCCTACAGGTGGTGACGCAAAGTCCCACATTCACGCTGGTGGCAGAGTATACGGAAGGCCGGGTGCCGTTGTATCATATGGATTTATATCGGTTAGCTGCGCAGGCACCGATGGAAATGGATCTCTTTGACGAGTATTTATACGGCAATGGAGTATGTGCAATTGAATGGTCGAAGTGGATTCAGGCGTGGTTGCCTGAGGATCGCTTGGAATTGGCAATACATAAGGTGGAGGAACCTGAAGCTCGTCACGTTGAACTAGTCGCGTATGGAAAATTATCGATGGAAGTGTTAAAAGAGTGGATCGACCGATGGTTATCTTGGCAATGGACACATCAACAGACCAACTGAGCTTGGCGCTTGGACGCGATCAAGGGGAATTGATCGCGTCGTGGACAAGTGTGGTTCCGAAAATGCATGCCACATTATTTCACCCGCTGCTCGACGAAATGTTGGCAGCAGTAAATCTAGCGCTTAAAGATTTAGGTGCGATCATCGTGGGAATTGGGCCGGGTTCGTATACGGGGGTTCGGATTGCCGTGACAGCCGCCAAAACGTTTGCTTATACGCTTGCCATTCCGGTGTTGACGGTGTCTTCATTGGAGGCAGCGGCGTTCGCGGCGCGGGCGCATCAGGGGCTGATCGTCGTGGCATGGGATGCGCGTAGGCAGGCGGCATATAGTGCGGCTTTTCGCGTCGATCCAATTGGTGAGCGCTGGGAACGCGTGTTGCCTGATGGGCGCAGGGATTTTTTGCAATTGGTAAAAGATTTAGAAACGATCATGCAGGTAGATGAGAAGATTTTGCTATTAGGCAATGCGGCGCTGGCGATTGCGGATTTATTGCAACAAGCAGGTGATGGCGGACGCATCAGCGTATATGAGAAGAGAACGCTGCTAACGGGAGATTTGCTATTGCAACTTGGACGAAAGAAGATGCAAGAGCAACCTGCATTAGTAGCGATGTCAAATATCGTGGATGCTGCTCATGAACTCGTGCCTAACTATGTGCAAATGGTAGAGGCGCAGGCACGACGAATGTCTGAAACGCAAGGAGATGGAGCCGGTGGAGTCGATGGATCAAGTGACTTTCCGACGCATGACGCTTAAAGATTTGGATCAAATTATGGCGCTGGAAAAAGTTTCATTTACGGCACCATGGTCGCGTAATGCTTTTACAGGTGAACTTACGGACAATCACTTTGCCCGCTATCTTGTCATGCAACTAGGTGATGAGATCATCGGCTATGGCGGTATGTGGATTATCATTGATGAGGCTCACGTGACGAATATTGCCGTTTCTCCCCTTTATCGCGGGAGAAGACTGGGTGAGCGATTGCTGCGGTTTATGATGGCAGTGGCCTCTACTGAAGGGGCGCGCAAGATGACGCTGGAGGTGCGGGTGTCTAACTTTTCAGCCAAAAATTTATATCACAAATTGGGATTTGTGGAAGCGGGTCTTCGCAAGGGGTATTACACGGATAATCGAGAAGATGCAATCATTATGTGGGCGGATATTCCCGAACAAGAGGAGGTGGATGATGCGTTATAACGAAGTGGCCAAAGCGAGGTATGCCCGCGATCTGCAATCTGGTCAACCGGTGAACATTCTGGCGATCGAATCTAGTTGTGATGAGACTGCTGCGGCTATCGTTCGGGATGGGAAACAAGTGATAAGTTCTGTCGTCGCGTCGCAAATCGCCACTCATCAACTATTTGGGGGAGTAGTGCCGGAAGTGGCTTCAAGGGTACATGTGGAAGTGATTACCCGTGTGGTTGATCAAGCGTTACATGAGGCGAAGATGACGCTAAATGATTTGCAGGCGATTGCAGTCACGTATGCGCCGGGGTTGATCGGAGCACTTTTTGTTGGCGTCACAGCGGCTAAATCACTAGCTCAAGTGACGGGGCTGCCAATGATTGGCGTTCATCATCTTGCTGGGCACATGTACGCGTCTGCGTTAACGGAAAGTGTGGAGCCACCTTATCTGGCACTCATTGTCTCGGGCGGGCACACTGAACTAGTCCAGGTGGATGAGCAAGGTGGTATGACTCGATTAGGGAAAACAAGGGATGATGCGGCTGGGGAAGCGTTTGACAAGATCGCGCGTGCGTTGTCACTTGGTTATCCGGGGGGACCTGTGATTCAAAAAGCGGCGGAAAATGGCGATCCGTTAGCGATTGAGTTTCCGCGTGCGAAAATGCCAGAAGGCAGTCTGGATTTTAGTTTTAGTGGGCTAAAGTCTAGTGTGATGTTGTATTTGGATCGCCGGAAAAAATCCGGTGAAGCGATTAATCTGGAAAACGTGGCGGCTAGCTTTCAAGCGGCTGTGGTCGAGGCGCTGGTGGAAAAGGCGCAACTGGCGCTGCAACAGACGGGGATGCAGACATTGGTGTTGGCCGGAGGCGTGGCAGCTAATGCGCTGTTGCGCCAGCGTATCCAAGAAGTTTGCCAGTTGATTGGCGTGCGCGTGGTGGTGCCAGCACTGTGGTTATGTACCGATAATGCGGCGATGATTGGTGCGGCGGCCTATCCTCGCTATCGGCAAGGAAAGCTGGCGGACTTGTCGCTTACTGCGCTGGCTAACCTAGCGCTCGAAGCGTGGTGAGGATTGGCGGCGCGTGGTGCTACACACAGGGTTATCCACTATTACTGCACAAGTTATCCACAAAATCTGTGGATAACTTGTTGAAAAGCAGTGGATTACTCGATCTCCGCGTCAACCATCCACGCTTCATACAATCCTTCTAGGGCACGGGTGACCGTGTGAAATTGATCCTGCACCTGTGCGGCGTGTTCCCTGTCTTCGTATAAATCAGGGGTGGAAAGCGCGGCTTCGAGTTGTTGTTTTTTGTCCTCTAGGGTGTGAATTTCTTGCTCTAGACGCTGGAGTCTCGTTTGTTTTTTGCGAGCCTCACTACGTTCTTGCTTGCGTTGCTGATGCGCCTGTTCTGCGATGGAAAGTGGATAGGGCGTGGCGTCAGTGGTGTCCACGCGGTTTTGTTCTCTTATTTGTAAAAAGGTCTGATAATTTCCGTCAATCAGTTGGATACTATCGGCTGTCATATGCACCATGCGGTCTGCCAAACGGTTGATAAAGAACCGATCATGGGATACGAACAGCAGCGTTCCCGTATACTCTTTGAGTGCCTTTTCGAGTACTTCTTTGGCGGGTATGTCCAAGTGATTGGTGGGTTCGTCAAAAATAAGCAAGTTGGCGTCTGACCAAGACAAAATGGCAAGTTGCAACCGATTGCGTTCGCCTCCACTTAAGCTTTTCACTTGCTTAAATACCTCATCCCCAGTAAAAAGCAGATGGCCTAATCGCGTGCGTATCTCTGTCTCTGTTTTTTGTGGATAAGCATCCCATAGTTCTTCGATCACGGTGCGCGCTGGGTCTGTAAAGGCAAACTCTTGCTCAAACGAAGCGATTTTGACGTGATTGCCAAAGGAAATGCTGCCTTGATCCGCTGTTTGTTCAATAATGGCGCGTAACAGGGAGGATTTGCCGATGCCATTGGCACCGGTGATGGCGATTTTTTCACCGCGCCACACCTGCAAACTAAGGGCGGGAAAAAGCGTCTGACCACTGCGTATGATCGTTACCTGCTTTAACTCTAGTACCGCTTTGCCGCTTTGTTCATCAACGGTAAAAGCGAAGTGTGAGTGCTTATCTTTTGTAGGCGCAGACAGTCTCTCCATCTTCTCTAGCGCTTTTCTCCGACTCTGCGCGCGGCTAGTCGTCGTGGCACGAGCGATATTTTTGTTGACGAACGTTTCCATGCGAGTGATCTCTTCTTGCTGGCGTTCATAAGCTGTTAATGCTTGCGCTTCTTGTTGTTCTTTAAGATCCAGATAACTGCTGTAGTTACCTGAGTAGCGCGTAATTTGGCCGCGTGCAAGTTCATACGTCACTTGCGCGATGCGATCGAGAAAGAAGCGATCATGGGATACCACGAGCACGGCACCTTGATAGCGCATCAGATAATCTTCTAACCATTCCACCGTATCTAGATCGAGGTGGTTGGTCGGTTCGTCCAATAACAGCAAATCTGGTTCTTCAAGCAGCAGTTTTGCCAAGTGTAAGCGGGTTTTTTGCCCGCCGCTGAGTGTGGCAATTTTTTGTTCAAATTGGGGGGCAGGAAATCCCATGCCAGCAAGTACTTTGCGGACGCGACTGTCAATTTCATAGCCGCCAGCAGCAAAAAATGTTTGCTCTGCACGCGCGTATTTGTCAGCCAGCGTAGTGGTATGAGTCGCGTCTGAGTGAGCGAGCGCAAAAGCCGCATCTTGCCATCTGCGTTCCAATTCATCGACATCTGAAAATACCGCACGTGCCGCTTGCCAGATGGTCTGGTTGTCGTGTAGAGGGGGCATTTGTGCGAGGTAACCTAGACGCACTTGGTTTGCTTTGATGATCGCTCCCTGATCGGGGATCAATTCACCTGTGATGGTGCGTAGCAGCGTAGACTTGCCTGATCCATTGTGTCCCACTAGTGCGGCACGTTCACCCGCTTGAATTTCCATATCAATGTCCTCAAGAATGGGATTTGCGCTATATGCAACAAATAAGTTTTGTATGCGTAGTAAGTTCATTTGATTCCCTTCATGTAGAATTTCTCACTTTAGTGTATCATATCTCTTCGTTTTGTTCGTAAAGTAGTGTACGCTTCATGTAAGATGCGAGAAGAGGCGATGGCATTTTGGAATTCTCAATCTGGGAAGCAAAACAGGAAATTCGCAGGCACATGCAAAGCCAGCGACAGACGCTAGAACCTGCGCAAAAACAATCGTGGGACAAGCAAATTATCGCAACTATTTTGGCGCAATCCGTGTACCAACGCGCCACTAGTATATTGCTGTATATGGCGATGCCACAAGAAGTGAATTTGGATGACTTGCTAATGGCGGCGCTTGCCTCAGGCAAGCAAGTAGGTGTGCCAAGGGTGAATCGGCAAACGAAACGCATGCAGGCGGTGCGTTTTTTACAAGATGATCCCTTGGTGGCGGGTGTGTTTGGCATTTTAGAGCCTAGAGGTGATGCGCCCATCATGAGGCTTGATGAGATTGACTTGATTATCATGCCAGGGCTCGCTTTTAGCGAGAATGGGGCAAGAATTGGCTACGGTGGGGGCTATTATGATCGTTTTTTGGGAAATGAGAGTAGCCGCCCATACCTGCTCGCAGTCGCCTATGATTGGCAGGTGTTCGCGGACTTGCCCGTGACACCCGTTGACCGGAAAATAGATGGGATTGTCACGCCTACCAGGGTGATGGAATTTTGAGTTATAGTGGCATTGTGCTGGCTGGTGGTTACGGACGTCGCATGGGCATGGACAAAGCGTTGCTATCTGTCGCTGGAACGCCTTGTTATGTTCGTGTCGTGAAGACGCTGGCTACGGTTGCTGATGACATCTGGGTGATACGGCGAGCGGAGCAGTCAGTGCTCGCAACAACAGCGCTACCAGTGGCAGGAGTGGTGCATGATTTGCGAACAGGTGAAGGTCCACTAGCAGGAATGGAAGTGGGATTTTCTCACATGCGCCATGAGTGGGGCTTTGTGGTACCTGCTGATGCGCCTATGATCAAGCGATCATTGCTAGTGTTCATGGCTTCGTTATGTGAGCAGACACGCCACGAGAATACGGAAATACGCGCATTTATCATGCAACAGCGCGATCAAGTGTATCCTCTAATAGGCTTATACCATCATTCGGTGCGCAAGGAGATCAGTGAATTACTCGACCAAGGTAACCGGCGGGTGATGGATTTATTGGCCAATTTGCGTGTTCGCTATATCACGGAAGGGGAGTGGCAATTGGCAGATCCGGAAGGAGTCAGTTTCATGATGATGAATACGCAGGCACAATATGAAGAGGTGTGTACTCGTTTGGGAGGAGGCTGTGAATAGTGAAGCGCGAGGTACCTGTTGCAGAGGCGATTGGAATGGTGCTAGCACATGATGTGACGCAAATTATACCGGGTGAATTCAAGGGGCGTTTGTTCAAAAAAGGACATGTGATTCAGCGGGAAGACATTGAGCCATTGCTGTCCATTGGCAAAGCGAACTTATACGTGCTGGAACCTGAAATAGACGAAGTTCATGAGGATGAGGCTGCGCAATTGATGGCTGAAGCGTTACTGCACGAAAGCCTGATGATGGCAGAAGCGCACGAAGGAAAAGTAGCGTTGAAAGCCAAGTATGCTGGTGTTTTACGGGTGAGTGAAAAGCGTGTGGCTGCGCTCAACGCAGGTGGGGAACTGTTGCTTGCGACAAAGGGTTCCTATGTGCCGGTTACTTCGGGTGAGACGATTGGCGTAGCACGCGTGATCCCGCTCTTGGCCAAGGAGCAAAAACTTCGTGAATTTACGGATTTGGCAAAAGCGGATGTGCCGATATTGGAGGTACTTCCCTATCAAGATGTTCGCGTAGGCGTGGTCACAACGGGTAGTGAGGTATACAGTGGCCTAATTGAGGATAAATTCGGGCCGTTATTGCAAGACAAGCTAAGTGTATATCCTGTTACTTGGGTAGGACAGACGATCGTGGGCGATGAAATGGCAGCGATCGCAAGCGCGATTCTTGATTGGGTGGATCGCGGTGTGAATTTGGTATTAGTGACAGGCGGAATGTCTGTCGATCCAGATGATCGCACGCCGTCGGCAATTCGCAGTGTGGCGCATGAAGTAGTGACTTATGGGTTACCCATGTTGCCAGGCTCGATGTTGATGCTTGCTTATCGTACAGACGTAACGATTGTGGGATTGCCTGGAGGCGTATTGTATGATGATTTGACCTCATTTGACGTGATACTTCCGCGTTTGTTGGCCGGTGCTCGTATGACCCCACAAGATGTGGCAGCGCTTGGTTATGGCGGACTACTCAAGTGAAGTCATCTGTACCACTCATCTCATTTGCTGGATTGAAAAACACGGGGAAAACCACGTTAATCACACGGTTGGTGGATGTGTTTGCGACACGCGGATTGCGTATCGGGTGTATTAAACACGACGGTCATGATTTTGAAGTCCAAAGCGCAAACACGGATACAGGTAAATATTTGACTGCAGGTGCGTCGGTCAGCCTCATTGCAAGTCACACGGGGAATGTGTTGGCGCAATGGCGAAAAGAAGCTGAACCAAGCCTGGCAGAACTGATCAACCGGCTGGGTAAGG
>JAJZCJ010000042.1 GCA_021846145.1 Bacillota bacterium | reverse complement strand
CCCCAGTGTTTACAGGGTTTTTCGTTTACATTTCTATTGGTTCATCACGCTGATGAGATCTTCAGTAGCGTCATTGACCTGCACCATTTGTTCACTGAGATCCTGCAGTCGCATTGCCTGTATCTCAGTCGCTTTCGTAACATCCCGAATCTCTTCGAACATGTTTGACGATATACTTAACAGCCCGGCTACAACAGTCCCAATCTCCCCTGCCGAGTCCTTAACGTGACTGGCCAGCTTGCGAATTTCACTAGCAATCACGTTAAACCCATGCTGCATGCTTGAAAGACGCGCCGATTCAATCGCCGCATTAAGTCCCAACAGGTGGGTTTTTGATGACACTTGATCGATGAAGGTAAGAACCTCTTTCAAACCACTTAGCTGCTTCTGTATTTCCTGACTGTTTTGCGACAACCCTTCATGAGTGGCGGCGATCTCCTCGGCTGAGGCAGCCAACTCTTGGGAAATATTTGTCATATTATCGATCGAACGCTTGACGTCATCCGTCGCTTGGTTCACACCCCGCAAAACGTTCTGCATCATCGTTTCTGCCTTCTCTGCTTCCTCACGCGCTTTTTGCTCAGCCACAAGAGACGTAATATCCCTCTCTAAAATCAGCGAGCCAATCACCTTGTTTGAACCAGGTGAATACAAGGGAACCACATTCTGACGAAGTTGTATGCCCTCCTGGCTGACTCCATCAGATTCCATTACCGGCAAACCATCACGATGCACTTTAGCCACACCTGGTTCTTGCTCTGAATCTGCAACGAGTCCAACAACTGTATCGTGGTACAAGGACTTTGCCGTTGTCGGTTTCGCTTCCGCAAGCACCAGCGCATTTCCGTTCACAAGCGGAATATCGATAAAAACATCAGCACCGCTCACATTTGCAATATGCGGAATGAAATCCGTCATTTGCCGAAGATAGGATTTTTCTTTATCGTTAAACTGCGAATTCTCTGCAAGCAATTCCTCGATTTTATCCACTATAGTTCCCCCCCCTCCGTCGGAAAAACGCATAATTGGTACACCACTAGCATGGTCTGACGAACCTGGACGGTAATACGTGCAGGCAGGGAGTGCGAAGTGGCACTGATTGGCACCATGATACGCTCCGTATACACGCGTATGATTTGTTGCCTGACTTCCTTAGCAATGGTGTGTACGAGCGCTCTGCCTCGGTTGCCATGAGTGAGGGTCTCCGACTCCTCTTGTTGAACCTTGGCTTTTAACCGAAGTACTTGGCGAGGGGAGAACCCTAACACCTGCGCAGCTTGCGCGGTAGTAAATTGATGGTGGATGAATTTATCGATAACGAATGCTTTTTTTAACTCTGCGCGACTCAACGAAATAATCTCCTTGCCCATCGTAACACTTTCACTGATGAACAACAGTCTTGATTTTGCCTGCCCCTGCATTACCAACGAGGGTCGCGGGTTTAGTGAATCACATCTGGTCAACCTACTTAGCCGTCATGCCACCATCCGCAACAACAGCACTGCCTGTCATAAAAGAGGATTCATCGGAAGCCAGAAAAACAGCCACATTTCCTATTTCTTCCGGACGACCCTGCCGTCCTATTGGCTGCCAATCAGCAATGGTAGAAAGCACCTTTTCTCGCCCACCCATTCGTTCCGCGTGTGGATCATTGATTGATGTATCTACCCAGCCTGGGCAAATGCAATTGGCGCGAATATGTTGTTGCGCGTAATCAAGTGCCACTTGTCGCGTCAACATTAAAACGCCACCTTTCGAGGCACAATAAGCAGGTAAAAAAGGTTCAGCAACAAGACTATTGACTGAGCCTACATTAATGATTGAACCCTCTCCTTTGTTGATCATTTCCGGGATTGCATACTTGCATGTCAGATAAACTGATTTCAAATTCACATTGATGGTTTTATCCCATACTTCTTCTGATGTATCGACCACTGTGTCAGGAATTAGAATCCCTGCTCCATTAAATAGCACGTTCAAATACCCAAATTTGTCGACTGTAAACTTCACTAGCTCTTGTACATCCGTTGACTTTGAAACATCTGTGTGAACAAAATATACCTCTGCACCAAATTCCACACGCAATTGCTTTGCGGTTTCTTCGCCAAGCTGAGTATTTTGGTCGGCCAAAACCACCTTGGCTCCCTCTTCAACAAATCTCTTAGCCGTAGCTTGACCTATCCCACGAGCTGCACCAGTGACAATCGCTACTTTTGAACTTAATCTCACGATATGTGCCCCCTAATAAAATTTACAGAGGTGTAACAGTTCCCACTGAAACGTCATCTGCATGCACGTTCGCTTCGTTGAATTCTGAAATTGGCCCTTTGAACCACTTTCGAACACTGCTTTGATACCAGATGATCAAACCGGTAAAGATGATCAAAAAGACGACCGGTGTAAAGTTAAAGTTGGTAAAGGTAATTGGATTTGCTTGGGGCAGCATAAACAAAATACAAATGAAGATTACCCACACAATCGAAAACCAGCCAATCAGATTACTCCATTTTCCCAAATTAAAGACTCCAGGATGAAATTTATCCTGATTACGCAAGCGTAAAAACACAGGAATGACATAGGCAATGAATAACCCGATGGTCGAAATTGACGTGACAGCAGCATACACGACTGTGCTGAACAATGCAGGCAGTGCTAATATAAACGCAAGCGTCACTGCCAACCAAATTGCATTTTTAGGTACATGAGTCTGTTTGTTAATTTTATTCCATAAATTAGAAAACGGCATCCCTTTGTCGCGAGCAAATGCATAAATCATACGTGAATTGGAAGTAATAGATGCCGTCCCACAATAGAATTGCGCTACAACTGCAACGATGAACAAGGTGGTTCCCAATGTAGTGCCAAGCCTAGTGGTGAGAATATATAAAACGGGATTGGATGCGCCCATTGTTGTGTGCAAGTCTGGAATCGCTGCCGTCAACGCGATGAGTAAAATGTACCCTGCGATTGCCGATATCACCACGGACATAATGATCCCTCTTGGAGCTGCACGATCAGCACCAACTGTTTCTTCCGATACGTGTGCAGATGCATCAAATCCGGTAAATGTATACTGCGCGAGTAATAGCCCTAGTAAAAACCCGTACCAATTTGGAAAACCTGTGCTTGATGCATTAGAAGTAAATAAAAAATGTGCAGCATGGGGATGAAGGGGAGCAAAGAAATACAAACTACCTGCAATCAGTAGAACTCCTGCTATATGCCACCAAGCGCTGATTGAATTTATCAACGATACTACATTAACTCCCATGAAATTTAATCCTGTCTGCAGCAACATTACTACTGCATAAATAATAAGGGTATCAATAGGGGTCATAGGGATCGATGGTATGAACTGATTCAGCAACGCATTGACAAACCCAGCTAGTCCATAGTTAATGCCCGCTGTAACCGCTATCTGACCAATTAAGTTAAACCAAGCCGTAAACCATCCCCATCCTGGCCCCCCTAGCTTACTGGCCCAAAAATACAGACCTCCTGCTGTAGGATAGGCCGACGCAATCTCGGCCATTGCGAGAGCAATCGATAACACCAGAATGCTGACAATAGGCCAGCCGATGGTGGCTCCCAAAGTGCCAGAGGTGATTAACCCATAGCCAAACAATGTCAAGCAACCACTCAAAACAGAGATGATTGTAAACGAAATAGCAAAATTTGAAAATCCGCTCATCGCACGAGCAAGTTCTTGCTTATAGCCCATCTTCTTAAGTAATTCAGCATCTCTTTCGAGAGCTTCACTTCTGTTGGCTGACATACAATCACCTCGTGATTTTATTTTTTTAATACTTAGAACTTTTTGAAGATATCAAACATGTTACTGTTTTATCATTACTGAAACGGATCTTAACGTGTGGGAAAGATAAGAGTCACGACAGTTCCAACGTGATTATCGAAATTGATCACCCCCTCTAATTCTTCCTGCGCGAGTGTGCGGACAATGCGAACGCCCAAAGTATTTTCCACTAAAAGATTACCATCCCAACCTACTCCATCGTCCTGAACGGTAATATGAACGTTGCCATCTCTTAGCCATGCATAAATATCAATGAGACCTGCTTCTCGACCAATAAATGCATGATCGATACTATTTTGAACGAGTTCATTAACGACAAGCGCAACAGGTGTAGCTTTTTCGGAGGACAGCATTATCGGCTCACCATGAACAGTGTAATAAATCTGTTGTGTATCTAAACTGGATGTCTGCATAAGCATAGATACAATTCGTTCAATCATTTCTATCAGTTCAACACTATCAATGTTGTCCCGGGACAAGGTCTCATGGACCAGTGCGATCGTCTTAATTCGATGTATGCTATCCTGAAGCACCCGCTGAAATTCACTAGAATCCGTCCTTCGCATTTGTAAACGCAGTAAACTGCTTATTGTTTGCAGATTATTTTTGACGCGATGATGGATTTCTTTTATCACTGCGGATTTAATCATTAATTGCTTTTCTTTCTGCCGCAAATCACTAACGTCAGAAAGCAGAAGCAGTCCGCCCATAAACCTCTCTGCACGATAAATAGCAATCGCTTTAACGTGCAAAACTTTATTATCAACGGTTAATTCGTGCGCCTCTACTCCTCGTATTTGTGCCCCAAGTAATAGTTCTTCCAAAGCTCCTGAAAACAGACTATTAATTGGATTCCCCATTTCCGGTGGCGTTGACGATAATTGCCGAAACCACTCGCGAGCTGTTGGATTAATATAAGAGATATAGAACTTTGAGTTGCATAAAATTACTCCTTCGTGAATTAACGTAGGCAAGTTAACTTCTGCTACCATAATTTCCCATAAAGTCTCACCAAGGTGCTCTGCAGTTTGTCGAAATAGCTGAACCGTACGTTCTTGAGATACCTGATTAGAGATATCCTGCTCCATTATGAGAACTGCAATAATCCTATTTTTATGAATTATAGGAAGTATTTTTTGTTCGGTCGTCACATTGTCATTTGTGATTGCTCTTGTGCCTTTTACATAATTCCCATTGAAAAAGGAATGAAAAACACCAGGTTCATTATCTTTAAGAATTACTTGACCAACAATAATTTGAGAATATAAACTTGTCGCCGTGTTAGGTTTAGCTTGCGCAACAACAATCGCGTGGTCATCGTGTCCAGTAATCAAACAGTCGATAAAAATGTCTGTACCATTTAAATCCGCAATTTTTTGAAGTTGATTTGCGATATATTCCAACTCTTCAATCGCTGAGTTTTCCAGAGTCGTATGAATTTCACATAATTCTCTAATTCGTCCCACGACGTACACCCCATTGAAAATTACAATCATCTTTTTTCAGATATTAATAATTAATATCTTTCAATTTTTTAAGATATCTGAGTATCAGATTGCCTTAAGTGCCAACCTGATTAAATTTTCAGATTTTTTCATGAACTCGTATTCTTCAGAAGTTAAATTTAATTCAATAATGCGCTCCACTCCCAAACTTCCAATCACTGCAGGAACTCCAAAGTATAGATCCCGAATGCCATACTCCCCTTGTAAATATACTGAGGTCGGCAAAATGGACTTCTTATCTAACACAATTGCCTCTACCATTTTGACGGCTGCTGCGGCAGGTGCATAAAAAGCACTGCCCGTTTGTAATAACGAAACAATCTCTGCTCCGCCTTTTCGTGTGCGACCCACAATCTCATTGATCTTGTCTGACGACAAAAAATTTACAATTGGAATGCCGCCGACATAGGAATAATGCACCAAAGGCACCATTTCATCACCATGCCCTCCTAGTACCATAGCGGTGACATCTACTGGAGCGATGTCTAGTTCCTCAGCGATAAAAAAGCGAAATCGCGCAGAATCAAGTACACCTGATTGACCAAATATCCGGTTGGGCGCAACACCGCTTTCCTGAAGCGCAATGTAACACATGACATCCAGCGGGTTAGTGACTACGATAAAATACGCTTCCGGAGATTGACGAACAGCCTGATGAACCACCTCGCGAACAACCTTTGCATTCGTTGAAACGAGATCTTCTCTTGACATGCCTGGCTTTCGCGCAATCCCAGCCGTAATCACCACAATATTCGAATTCTGCGTGTCAGCATAATTACTTGTACCCAAAATATTGTAATTAAGTCCACTAATTGGCGCGGTTTGCATTAAATCAAGTGCCTTACCACGAGCTACTCCTTCCATGACATCCAAAAGAATGACATCACCCAATTGCTTGTTAAGTATGCCTTGAGCTGTGGTTGAACCAACATTACCAGCTCCTACAACTGTAATACGTTGTTTTTTTTTCACTTTATCACCACCGTTATTAAAGAAATTTATTTATCTGTGGTCGCTAATTTCAATATGCTGACTTCATCATGAGGTCTGGCAATAACATGACTCGAAACAAGTTCCCCAACCCGTTTCACCGCAATCACGCCAGCTTCTACAGCTGCTTTAACTGCCCCAACATCACCCTCAACTAACACGGTAATTAATGCAGGATCAACTTTTTCGTAGCCGATTAAATCTACATTTGCTGCTTTTATCATGGCATCTGCTGCCTCAATTGCACCGATTAACCCATACGTTTCAATCATTCCCAACGCCTTATTCACAGTTATTCACCTCCGCATCCACTGAATCAACAATCCCGATAATCATGGCATCAATAGGACTTTCTTTTGAAAAGACAATGCGCGCAGAACTCCCGCGTGTCACAAGAACCAAATCGCCTTCTCCCGCTCCAATACGGTCTACGGCGACAAAGATTTCACCTTCCCGGCTTCCGTCAGGTCTTTCCGACTGCACGATCAGAAATTTATTGCCAACTAAATTCTCTTCTTTTCTTGTTGCCCATATATTTCCAATTACCCGACAGAGTATCATTTTTTAGCCGTCTCCTTGTCTTCCCAATAACGAATGACAGCTTTCATATCTAATAATGCATCCTTAGCCGCTGGCGTTAATCGAATCCCTTTGGGAACCTCAAATAATTTGCCTGGTACCACACCTTGACGATTAAGATCTGTAATAGTCCACCATCCAGTTTTCAATAAATCCGAATCTTGATGCTGGTCATTTGAAATGTTTGACATTGGTTGACTAAGCGATGAACTTGGGTTCCCAAATAACACTTTTACTCCAAATTCACTTAATGTGGTAATATATTGCAAAAACATGTTGCTGTAGCTATTTCGATTGTCATCAGAGCGAAGCAATGATGACAATTCATTTTCTAATACCATTAAAACAGGCGTTTTATTCCACAACGCAGTTGCCACCCACTTTAACGTATATGTGTTAGTCATTCCTAAAGCGGCCCCGGCAAGCGTGTTTTGACTACAAGGCCAAATAACCAACTGCTTAGCATTCTGTAGTTTGCTACTCGTCAAGGCATCATGTTCATCAATTTTGACAATGTTATCTCCAATGAAATCTTGCATGATGTCCAGTGAAACATCAAGATGACCATCACCGACGAGCAATGTAGTCTCCGAATTTGAATTTGCATTTAACCTTCGTAGCACCTCTATGACAATCTCGGCTACTTGGCTGACCTGCATGATGCTCAATCCTCTCGTGAAATTCCTAAGAACTTTACCTTGTCACCTGTCTTCAACAAGCATGCATTTGCTTCATCCGTATCAATGTGAAAGTCTAGTCGATACTTTTCACTGACTCGCACCAATACATATTCAAATCGTACAGATCGCTCTGCAAATGCCTTGAGGCTAATTTGATCGCCATCCTTTACGCCATAGAGTTTTGCATCTTTGGGATGCATATGAACATGTCGATTCGCGATAATCAGTCCTTCTGATATATAAATGGATCCTTTTGGCCCAACAATGGTGACTGGCGCTGAACCATCCAGATTCCCTGAATTTCGAACAGGTGGCATAACGCCTAGTTTCAGTGCATCAGTCATCGTAACCTCGACTTGTGTTTTGCCTCGTGCTGGTCCCAAAATCCTGACATTGTGAATCGACCCTTTAGGACCAACGATGGTAACCATCTCATTTGCCGCAAACTGTTCCGGTTGAGATAATGGCTTATAAGACGTTAATTCAACTCCTGTGCCAAACAATATCTCGACGTGTGAAGGCGATAAATGCACATGTCTCGCTGAGACGCCTACTTGAATGCCCGGTAGTTCATTCGTGCCTTCATTCGTTAAGGTTGCCATTACTTCATCAACAATTTGACGAATCGTATCAGCTTCCAAATCTCTTCTCTTCTCTCCTTAGTAAACTTTTGAATCTGGATTAGCCCAGATTTGCTTTTGGCAAAATGGCTTCTAACTCTTGATGGGGTCGAGGAATGACATGAACGGAAATCAGTTCACCGACTTTTTTGGCAGCCACAGCTCCCGCTTCAATTGCCGCTTTGACGGCACCAACGTCACCCCTTACCATTACAGTGACTAACCCGCCGCCAACATGCACTTTGCCAATCAAACTCACATCTGCTGATTTCACCATCGCATCAGCCGCTTCAATTGATCCCACCAAACCTTTGGTCTCAATCATTCCCAGTGCACTCAATTCTCTAGTCATTTGATAGTTCGCCTCTCTTCCCTCTACTTATCGATTGATGGCAGTATTGCTTCTAATTCTTGATGGGGTCGGGGAATAACATGGACGGATACAAGTTCTCCCACCCTTCGGACAGCCTCAGCACCCGCTTCAGTTGCCGCTTTGACGGCACCGACGTCACCCCTCACCATTACCGTGACTAATCCACCGCCAACATGCACTTTACCGATTAACCGTACACTTGCCGCTTTGACCATTGCGTCAGCCGCTTCAATTGATCCCACCAAACCTTTGGTCTCAATCATTCCCAATGCGCTCATTTCTCCAGCCATTTTATAGTACCCCTCTCTTCTAGTTATCGATTGATGGCAGTATCGCTTCTAATTCTTGATGGGGCCGAGGAATAACATGGACGGATACGAGTTCCCCAACCCTACGGGCGGCCTCGACACCCGCTTCAGTTGCCGCTTTAACGGCACCGACGTCACCTCTCACCATTACCGTGACTAATCCGCCGCCAACATGCACTTTACCGATTAACCGTACACTTGCCGCTTTGACCATTGCGTCAGCCGCTTCAATTGATCCCACCAAACCTTTGGTCTCAATCATTCCCAATGCGCTCATTTCTCCAGCCATTAATTTTTCCTCCCTAATTTGTAAATTTCATAGATATCATCAAAATGTGAGAACGGAGTAGCGTTTATCTTTAACCAATTGCGAAATCACTCGGGCATCCTTACAATCATTCTTCGTCGAGTTCTTTGCTTCTCTTCCATGCACCAGCGTAATCGATATCACACCAATTCCACGCGCATTACTCATTTGATGGTACGACTTCCTGACATGTGGTTTATTTGCACATTTGCTAATACATCAGCGATAATTTTACTTATTTGTTCTTTAGTGAATTTTTGCGAATAAGGTCTAATCTCTTCCAGAACGGTTTGCACCACCTCTTCATGCATCGATAATTCTTTTTTACTTGGCGTTAGACAAGTGGTGCTGCCAGGAATCTCAATGGAACGAGTTTCGTATGCCAAACGCTTAACATTCATCAAATGTTCCAAAGTCACATTGTCAGATGTTATATTCCCTCCATAAGTCCCACACCCAAGTGTAAATGAAGGTCGCAATCCAGTCGTTGCGCCGATCGCTCCTAGTGATGATGGCGTATTTACCAAGATTCGAGAAACTGGTTTTTTCATAAAAAACTCTTTAATGATTGCCTTATCCTGAGAATGAATTACTAATGTATGTCCTCTACCACCAACCTCCAATAATTTTAAGCTTACTTCACAGCCGTCTTCCCAATTTTCAACAGAATAGAAACCTAATAACGGAGAGAGTTTTTCCAACGAGAAAGGGAATTCTTTGCCGAAATTCTCCTCTTCTCCGATCAAAACACGCGTGTGATCTGGAACACTAATGCCAGCCATTTTCGCTATATAAGTCGCTGATTTTCCAACGATTTCAGCGTTTAACTTGCCCGGACTTGGAAATACAACTTCACCGACAGCCGTTTTCTCTTCAGGTGAAAGAAAATAAGCATGATGTGCTCGGAACTCATCAACCACACGCGAACGTATAGAATTGTCTACAATGACAGCTTGTTCTGACGCACAAATGGTACCATTGTCAAATGTTTTACTGTCCATAATGTCTTTGACTGCTTTTGAGATATCCGCCGTTTCCTCGATATATGCTGGAACATTTCCCGGACCTACTCCATAAGCTGGTTTACCCGAACTATATGCTGCGCGAACCAATCCGCTCCCACCCGTGGCTAAAATAAGATCGACGTTCCGATGGGTCATTAGCGCATTTGTAGCTTCCAGTGTTGGTTTCTCCAGCCAACCGATAAGTCCACGCGGTGCCCCGGCAGCATAAGCAGCATTTGCACAAATTTCCGCAGCTCGTATTGTGCATTCTCGTGCGCTGGGATGCGGACTGATTACAATTGCATTGCGTGCCTTGACAGCAACTAAACACTTAAAAATCGCGGTAGACGTCGGGTTAGTAGAAGGAATGATGGCGGCTATGACACCATACGGATTCACCGATTCCATTACCCCTTTTTGTTTGTCCTCACGCACGATACCAACGGTACGTGTATTTTTAATCGATTCGTATACATTCCGAGCCGCGAAAAGATTCTTAATGACTTTATGTTCCACGACTCCAAAACCGGTTTCTTTAACTGCCATTTTGGCAAGATTTTCCGCCTCACTTTCAGCAGCCTCTGCCATTGCTCGTACAATTCTATCCAATTGTTCTTGACTAAATTTCTCCAATTCCTTCTGAGCCGCTTTAGCCTCAACAGTCACATCACGGACTCGTTGAATGGCTAGCAAGTCAGCATCAATTTTTGTCATCCAATTCCACCTCCTTGTAATATCGAAGAAGCAGTTCTAGTAAAATCTTTCTATTCGCTTTCGAAATCTGTCTACCCGTAAGTTCTGACTGCGGAATTGTCCGAACCATACGACGCAATTGTTCAACATTCAGTGCATTCCACTTATTCTCTGGGGAGATGCTTACTACTCCGATCGTGTCGATAACATCGTTCAAAGATTGAGTGTCAGGTTTTGATCCCGGTGTTTTTAATCCCCCTAGAACAAATGAATTTCGTTTCTCTAACATATCCCAAGTTTCATCTTCTGCCCGTGTTAACACGGAATAATGATAGACACTTCCAATCGTACGAGCCTCACGCACGGCAACCTCTAATGCAATGGAGACCGCATCTACATTTCCATAAATCATTACGGTTACTAGTCCGTTTCGAACGATTTGGTAACCGAGCAACCTGACATCAGAAGTCTTTAAGGCTACATCAGCAGCCACCACCATTGCAATTACGCCATTCGTTTCAATCAGTCCGATTGCCGGACCCCGTTGCATGGAAAGCATCACTCCTTTCATACATCAATAGGTTTAGACGCAACTTGCATACACGCTCCAAGAAATGCATCTGCCGCAGCCTGACAAGCAGATTGTGATCCCGTAACCAGACCGCCCCCAAAATTTGTCTCTGTTGGTGGGCCATAAAACATCTTCAATCGAACATCAGCAGCTTTCAAAGCAGCGTCTAATCCATACATGGCTTCAAGCGGCGGCGCAATGAAGTAACCAATGGGTTCACCTTCAGAAATTCCCGCAATCTGTGAAAGATAGGCTCCGGAGCGTGAGATGACGTGCGGAAATACACAATGTTCCGCCAAGTCATCAAGGGCATAAAAGCATGCGCCACTTTCCACTTCATAACGAACCGCTTGTATGCCGCTTCTCACTTCTGATGGATTAGCGCCAGCTAAGATTCCGATAAACTCGCCTGACAATGGACCAGAAGAGTGAGCCGCTCCTGCATAAAATGATTTTGCATAAACCACTTCAACATCCGCTTTCTTAGTTGCCTCATCAAGTGCTGTATAGCCAACGTCATCAATAGAAATAGTAATAATACCGATACTCTTATGGCTTGGCTTTAACTCAAACCGAAGCTTTAAATCATCGTTTACGTTTGCAATAATTCGAGTAGCCAGTATCTGCGCCCTAACAGGTTGTAACTTCATTCAAGCACCCCTTTATCAAGGCTGATTGGCAAGTTTGACTCCACTTGCCTGCATTTCAAGAATGCGTTTGACTAAAGCTCCTAGATGCGCTCCTGCTTCAACCGGAGGGGTTCCCCCCTTGTGAATGTTGGATATCACCATTCGATCTGCCTCTACTGTGTTGCGATCCGGTCTGTAACAAAGATAGGCACTCATGGAATCTGAGGCAACTAGTCCAGGTCGTTCGCCAATCAATAATACTAACACCTCCGGTTGTAGGAGTTCACCAATCTCATCCATCACAGCAACACGAGCCTTGCTGACATAAAATGAAGTTCCCACTTTCAAACCGTATTGCTGCAGTGATTGAAGAAGTGAAGGATAAACATCGCGCAAGTTAACCGCAATTGCTTCAGAACTCAGGCCGTCTGAAACAACAATTTGTACTTGGGGACGTTTAGTGCACATTTTCTTAATTGCATCAACACTTTCCGATGTTAACCGTCGTCCCAAATCAGGTCGACGAATATAGATTTGTTTGTCAAGAGCCATTGTTTGCACCGCAAATATTCCAAATTCAAGCAGGATTTGCTGATCCAATTCCCCAAAAACTGCGTCTACTGCTGCTGCATGGTCAGCGCGAAAAGTAAGCAACGTATCTGTTAGTGGACGCGGTCCTGTTCTACCTACCGCAATTCGCGCGGGAGTCGAGTCACATAAACTTTGTAAAAACGAAGGATTGGTAGCATTTGTATCACGATTTGAATGCGCATCTCGAACACTGTCTATCTCTGATAGATTCCCTTCCCACTGATTTGTTTTCGTATGAAAAGGATTCGTTCTAGACAAGTAGTCAATTATTCTGGTCTCCGGAACTGATTTTGGATAATCCGGGTTGTCAAATTGATCTAGTGTTTGTTGCAATGCTTTTTTGATTTGCTCCTTTAATAAGGTATCATTCACGCACATTCACTCCTAAATTAGAAAAGTAGGATCACCGGCAGGATAGACCAACTTGCCATCCGTTAATATCCCAACATTGTTTAGCCATTTATCAAACTCCGTGGAAGTTTTTCGACTATGTGTCTCACGTAATGTAGCCACATCATGAAAACTCAGCGATTGGTAGTTAAGCATACAGTCATCCCCCATAGGCACAGCAATGATAAAATTCACTCCTGCAGTTACTAATAGAACCGCGAGATTTTCCATATCGTTTTGATCAGCCTGTATATGATTGGTATAACAAGCATCAACACCCATCGACAGCCCATGCATTTTACCCATAAAATGATCTTCTAATCCTGCGCGAGTCACCTGCTTGGCGTCATAGAGATATTCCGAACCAATGAAACCAACGACCGTATTGACAAGAAACGGATTCCATCGCTTCACAAATCCATATTTTCTTGACTCTAAAGTCATTTGATCGACGCCAAAATTGGCATTTGCAGAAAGTTCTGTGCCCTGTCCTGTTTCAAAATATAAGAGATTAGGTCCAGGACTCATCCCTGCTGTTTGCATCATTTGATAGGCCTCATCCAGTAATTTCGCATTAATACCGAATGATCGATTTGCTTCCTCTGTTCCGGCAATGCTCTGAAATATCAAATCTACGCGAGCGCCCTGTTCGATTGCTCGCATTTGTGTAGTAACATGCGCAAGCACACAATTTTGTGTGGGAACATTATGTTTAGTCAGAAAGTCATGAGATTCGTTCATCAAACGCTTAACATTTTCCGTGGAATCGTCTACAGGATTAATGCCAACCACCGCATCACCTACACCAAACGACAATCCATCCCGTAAAGACGCCAGCATCCCTTCGACACTGTCAGTAGGATGATTCGGCTGCAGTCGAGATGAAAGCGTACCTCGATAACCAATTGAAGTATTGCAGCGGGTGATTACCTCCACCTTTTTTGCGCCATATACCAGATCAAGGTTAGACATCAACTTGGTGACGGCGGCAATCATCTCGCTGGTGAGTCCCCTTGAAACCCGCAAAATGTCCGTTCCGCTAGTGGTTTCAGATAAGATCCATTCCCTCAATTGCGCAACCGTCCAACCCTTAACTTGCGAATACAAACGTTCGTTGACTTGTTGCTCAATGATCAGTGATACTTCATCATTTTCAGGAGATATCAAAGGGTTGTCACGGATTTGTTCTAATGTAATCTCAGCCAAAACACGCTTAGCTGCCACTCTTTCCTGGGCACTCATAGCACCAAGCCCAGCCAAAGTATCGCCAGAACGTTCCTCGTTAGCCTTTGCAAACAGGTCCTTCAAATCCTTGAATTGGTAATTTTTCCCTTGTATCTGCGATGTAAGTTTCATTTCACGACCTCCATTCTCTCTCCTTCTATTACCAATGTCTTGATGAGAACCGGTACTGCTTCTGTATGAGCAAGCGGCATACCGATATCGATATAATCTCCATGCTCCACACTGATTTGGTCAATACAAACAGCATTTATGATTCCTGCCGCCACCATAGACTGACCAAGTGCCTTGCCAATGTCGCCATCTAGGATCACCACGACAACCCGGTTAGTATCTCGTGTGTTCCATACTCTCCTCAAGGATTTTGCTAATATTTGCAAATCGGTAAAACCCCAACCATTCACACCTTCTAGGAATAACGCAAACGTAACGCCTTCACCAAGTGGATCGTAAATCGCTGCCGCTTTACGAATGGCTAAAGTGATTTCGTTTTCTGCCGTTTGCGGCGAAGTGATATAGCAAGAGATAACTGGCAAATTTTTTTGAGGTAATAATTTATGATCAATGTGTACAGTGGTACCGCTAATTTCTACCGATTGAGTTCCTACACCAATGACGGTAGCCCTGCTCGTCTCAATAGCTGGTGCGCGAAAAAAACTGACTAAAGCAGTGGAATCAAGTAGAGCATCTGCAAGAATCATCCCTGAGTCTTCAAATTCGTTTGTCTGAGTGGACGATTGGTCAATTAATTGTTCAAAAGGGATATCACGAGATCCGAGAACATCCAGCAATTCACCGACTCCCCCGGAAAACATGATGGCTTGCACAGGATAGGACCAGTTCGGAGAATGTCCTAATAACAGAGATTCTTCGAGAACCCCCAAGCGGTTATTTAAAACATTTGCAATCACTTCAGCCATGCCATAAGCGAAACGACGCAGTTGATAAACTTCTTGGTTAGCCGTTCGCCCTACTTCTAAGGTGCTGCCGGAAGCATCAAGCCATTTTTTTAAGTGTTTTGATACATATGAGATTTTCCCACCTGAAAAACACAACATTCGCCCTCCTATATGTAGGGTACATGTACCTTCCACTTTGCCGTACGCAAACACTGCAATATTTGCCGTACCACCGCCGACGTCAATATTGGCTGTCACTTGACCTGTTTTTCGCGACCATTCTCTTGCCCCTGATCCTTTGCCCGCCAATATCCCTTCCAGATCAGATCCTGCCGTTGCAACCACAAAATCGCCGGATCGATCAGCTAAGGTTGTCAAAACTTCCCTAGCGTTAGCTTTCGTTGCCGTGTCACCTGTTATAATAACGGCACCGGTTTTAATGTCTTCCATCCGAATGCCTGCCGCAGCATATTCTCCAGAAATGATTTTCCATAGAGCCTCCATCTCAATCATCTGTTCGGAACGAAGGGGGGTTTTAATCAGTGGACCACGGTAAATAACGTTCCGATCTACGATCTCCATCCTAGACACTCGAGTACAGCCTGCAGTGTTTACGACTTTAAGAATACTAAACACTACTTTGGTCGTACTGGTGCCAATATCGATTCCGACCGTCCAAACGTCTTCTCCACCCACTTGCCTCACCCCATTCAATAAAAAATGCCCACAACACCGCTAACGGATGTGTGGGGCATCTTTGCCCAAACTATTTTTTTTAGAATCATTCATCAATTCAGTTACCACTCATCACTTAATCAGTTGGAAGATAACCGTCTTTAATAATTTTCTTCGCAACATTCTCCAGCTCCGTTCGAAACTTCATACTATAATCGCGCATTCTTTTATAGGCTTCTTCTTCAGTAATTGACATAATGTTCATCAATAGCCCTTTAGCTCGTTCCACCAGTTTACGAATCTCTAAATCATACTCAAGTTCTTTAATTTTACTTGATAATTCCATCATTCGCTTTGATTGAGCTAATGTCACTTCTATACTCGTTATCAAATCAGATTCAATGACCGGTTTTAACAAATAATTCATGACGCCAGCCGTCTTTGCCTCTTCAACAAAGTTCCTGTCACTGTAAGCGGTTACAACAATTATGGGGATTCTCTTATGGTCATAGATCACTCGACTTGCTTTTAATCCATTCATTTTTGGT
>JAJZCJ010000373.1 GCA_021846145.1 Bacillota bacterium | reverse complement strand
TGAATCTATACTACAAATGATATTTCTTGACTTTGGATTGCAATGTTTGACGCGGTACCCCCAATATTTGTGCGGCATGCGTTAAATTTCCACGTGCCTCTTCCAACGCGCGTATAATTAATGATTTCTCCAAGTCAACCACCGCTTCCTGCAATGATCGCGCACCGCTTTGTGACAAATCAGCACTGTTTTGCTCACTCAAGGCATCATCATACTGTGCCTCTTTTAGCAAATACATCGGCAAGTGTTGCGGTTCAATCCAACCTTTGTCAATCAAGTTCATACTCGACTCAATTGCATGCTTCAATTCGCGTACATTACCTTGCCATGACACGCTGCGCAGCACTTGCTCTGCGTCAGGCGAAAGCCCTTTCACCTGTTTGGCAAAACGGCGATTGAATTCACCGATAAAGTGTCTCGCCAATAACAACAGATCATTGCCGCGCTGTACTAATGGTGGCAAGTGCACCGTCACGACGCGCACACGGTAATACAAGTCTGCGCGCAAATTGCCCTGCTTCAACGCCTCTTCAGGATCGACATTCATGGCGGCCATGATCCGAACATCGATCGGCACCACTTTGTTATCGCCAAGTCGCCGCACCTGCTGTTCCTCAATCACTCGCAGTAATTTGGCCTGTAAATCCAAAGGCATGGAATTGAGTTCATCTAAAAATAGAGTGCCACCACTCGCTAATTCAAACATCCCCGCCCGATTTTCGGCACCTGTAAAACTTCCTCTCACCGTACCAAACAAAATGCCCTCAAGCAACGTCCCCGGCAGTGCTGCACAATTTTGGGCAATAAAAGGTTGCGCGGCACGCGGGCTTGCGTTGTGAATACCTTGTACGATCAGTTCTTTACCTGTGCCCGTGGCACCAAAAACAAGCACTGGTGACGACGTGGTAGCAATTTTTTTTGCCTTCTCGATCACTTCTTGCACCACGCTCGAGCCCGTTATCAAATCTGCTAATGTCCAAGAGGCACCTGTTTTCTTTTTCGATTCATTATTTTTTTTACCAAGTACAGGTCTAACGGCTGCCTGAAGATCCACCACTTGCTCTGCCAAGTGCTGCACTTCGGTCATGTCCATCGCCACCTCAAGCGCCCCGATTTGCCGTCCGTCTGCAAAAACAGGCCTTGTCATATTGCTCGTATGCACCACATCGCCACGAAAATTGCGATAGGACTGCTGCTCGTGAGCAATTTTCTCCTGTGTGCGAAGCACTCGCAATAAGGAACTTGTTTCCTCTGTCAAGGATGGAAACACATTGAGTACATGTTTGCCAATCACTTCGCTAGGCTCCAGTCCGTCCAGCCATCCTGCCCAGCGATTGTAGTACACCGTGTTGCCCATCATGTCTACCGCGTGTACACCAAGTTCCAATGATTCCAGCAACGCCTCCAGCCACGCATCTGTCTCACGTTTACTCATCTTGTGTGTCCCCAGGATAAAAGACCCGTTGCACAGTGACATCATGCTTGCGTACTGCTTTTACCAAAAATGAAGTCTTCGATAACGCCACAGACTGACCATCATCATCAAATAGATAAATTTCTTTTGAAGTTTGTGCCCCTCTTGATTCTCCGTCATACGTATGGCTATCTACCGTATCGTTAATTAGGTAATACTCAGGCGCGAAGCCTTGTTTGCTCACTTGTTCTTGCAGCGACGCATACACTCGTTGCCCCTCATCTCGGTCTGATACATCTATTCCACGAAACAGCCGACGATCCAGAAGCCGTTGGGATAAATCTCGCAACACCTGATCCTGATGATGAGTCCAGATGTGCATAGCAGCCCACAAGATGGCGTCATCTAGTTCAAGGTACGCGTCAACCGCTCCTGGTTGGTCGCTTTGCAAGTGGCCTGCTAGCAACATGTTCAGCCCTTGCAGTCCAGGGATGGACGCATGGATATGCTGTGCACGTTTCAGCATTTTTTCCATCATCACTTCTGCCGCGCGTGTGGTGCGGTGAAAATACACATGGAGATACATATAATAGCGGCTCATGATGTAATCTTCGGCAATGCTCTGGCCTTTTTTTAAGTCGAGTCCCACTTCCACCTCGCCATTGACCTCGCCAATCCGCATCACATGCAACAACCACTCGACATCAAACGTGCCATATCCTGCTCCTGTAAACAAGGAGTCCCGCAATAAGTAGTCAGTGCGATCCATATCAAGCTGACTAGATAATAGTTTCACAACCGCTCGCGAAGGCGCAAAAGTCTGATCAACCACCGCTGCCACCTGTTCAGCAAATCCCCGTTGATAAGCCTCTAGCACCTGATGCACCTCGGTACTTGGCGCACGCAAAATGGCAGTTGTCCATTTTTCATGACGTTCTCCGGTCACTGATTCTAGCGCATGCGAAAAAGGTCCATGCCCGAGATCGTGCAGCAAAGCAGCCGCAATCGCAATGTGCCGATACGCAAACAACTCAGATTCTACCGCTCCCCCTTGCAAAGCAGTCAAATCTAAAAATCGTCGCATCAAGTGTGCCACACCTAGTGAATGCAAAAATCGCGAATGCTCGGCCCCCGGGTAAGCAATGTTGCTCATCCCTAATTGACGGATCCGGCGCAAGCGTTGCAGTTCCTTGGTGTTAATCAAATCAACCAACAGTTGGTCGTTGTCATCAAAGGCAATCAGGTTATGGACGGGGTCACGAAAGCTTTTCACGGAATGCCTCCTAGTGTTCGTAGTCAATATTGCCATTGTCAAACTCGACGTTTCATGGGATGCTTAAGTCTAGAAACATAGAGACAAGCTGGGAGGATTTCGATCAGGATGAACGTTTATGAACGCAAAGTATTAAAAGAATGGCTGAGAACAGCGAATCAACCTGAAAAATTTCCCATTCGCTTAACCAGAAGATTTTCTGGCGGAGTAAGTCAAATTGTCAAA
>JAJZCJ010000041.1 GCA_021846145.1 Bacillota bacterium | reverse complement strand
TTGACAGAAGGTCGCTTATGTTCCGAATTTGTAACGAATTTATGTGAATCGTAAAAACTTATAGCGTTTTTTGGCTCGTTTTTGGACGATATGAACGCTATATATAGCGTATTGACCATTATTTACCGATCTTACAAGCAGGGGGTCGACGGTTCGAAACCGCCACTGCCCATACGTAACAAGCCTTATATAGCAAGTAAATACGGATGGTGGGCTGGAAACGGCCTACCATTTAATTTTGAAATGATCTAGTTTTGATCTAGTGATCTAGTCTATGATCTATTTTTCTCAGTTTTTCTCCCGATAATCCCACTAATTAACATCTTGTTCGTTTTGCTTTTCGTCCTGTTTTTGTTTTGCATCTGCCAACGCTTGAGACAACCGTGTGACACTTGCCTTTGTTCGTGATGGGGTGGCGTGTAGATAACGATTGACTGTCATGCTGGTGTTGGCATGGCCTAGACGGTTTGATATCTCTTTTATGGGCCGCGCCTTCTGCCATTAACATTGATCCGTGTGTGTGTCTTAGGTCATATAAGCGAATTTTAGGCAGTTCGGCAACCTCTAACACTTTTGCAAGGTGTCTGCGTACTTTGGCAATGTCAACGGGGTTGCCTACTTGATTAGTGAACACTAACCCGTTGTCATGCCATTCGGTGCCTAGGAGCAATCGCGCTTGAGACTGTGCCCGTCTATGGTTGCGCAAGATCATCTGCTAGATCAAGGTTGCGTCGACTGGTGGTAGTCTTTGTGACTTCCGGCTTTTGATAAGTCTCTAACCACTCTAGCAAATACTCCTCGACTTTCATTTTGTTTGGTGTGATCGTTTCGCCACGATCTTTAGCGCTCTCCAGCTTCCTTTTCTGCTGCCTTGCGTGATTGGATAGGCGTCTCAAGTCCGCACAGGGATCTTGCATTTTCAGCCGGAAAACATGCGATCGATGAATTGAAACAAAGAGTACCGATTTGGAAAAAGGAAGTTTATCTGGACGGCACTACGGAGTGGGCAAAAAATGATCATTGGTCACCCAAAAGGGACTAGAATAAGGATGCGAATGGTATTAAAAAAGTGAATTTAACCTTTAGAGCATATTCAAAATGGTCGACTGTTTTGCCGCAGAATCATGTCACGAACATCGCTGCCAGAATCAAGACAGGGGAAGGCATTTAAGAAGGACGTTATGTGCAGGTTGAATTACTTCCCATTTGATCTATCCACCGAGAAAATGCATTTCATTTTTCCCATCTCTGTTTATACCGGTGAGTTCTGTCCGAAGCAATGAGTATCGGTCTGAACGACCGTTCCATACGTTTTCTATAAAATCGAGAATTTCCTGATCAGATTTTCCATTTCGCAAAAGACTTCGCACATCATGGCCGTGGTTAGCAAAAAGACAGGTATACAACTTACCGTTGGACGAGAGGCGGGCCCGGTTGCAACTTGTGCAAAAGGGTTTGGTGACAGAAGCGATGATGCCAAATTCTCCGGCCCCGTCTTTGTAGCGGAATCGATTGGCGACTTCTCCCGGTTGAGTGCCTGGAAGAGGTTCGACAGGCCAATGGGATTGAATTAACTGTAACACTTCATTGGCAGTGATGACATCCTTCATCTTCCATCCGTTGCTGTTTCCTACATCCATAAATTCAATAAATCGAAGCACGATAGGTGTATTCCGAAAACGGTCAGCCATTTTCAGTATCTCACCGTCGTTCACACCGCGTTTGACCACCATGTTGATTTTAATTGGGTTCAGTCCGGCATCCTGAACGTTAACAATGGCTTCCAGAACACGACTGACAGGGAAATCGACATTGTTAATCCTTGCGAACACTTGATCATCGAGAGCGTCAAGGCTGATAGAAATTCGTTTTAATCCGGCATTCTTTAATTTCATCGCGTAATCTTTCGTCAATAACGAGCCGTTTGTGGTCAAGGCAATATCCTTTATGCCCTGAATTTCCGAAAGCATCTGAATCAGAACAGCAAGTTCCCTGCGCAGCAAGGGTTCGCCGCCAGTGATGCGGATTTTCGTGACGCCTTCACGGGCAAAGATCCTCGCCGTTCTCGCCAACTCTTCAAATGTCAATAATTCATGATGTGGAAGGAAGGTAAAATTCATGCCGAATATTTCCTTTGGCATGCAATAGTTACAACGGAAGTTGCACCGGTCAGTAACGGATATTCGCAAATCATGTATTGGACGTTGAAATTGATCGAACATATACATACCGCCTCATCAATAATTGCATCTAAATTCACTAGCATTGCATGAAGATAAATCGGATTTGTCAAATCCTATTTGGCGATTCAGCAAATGTTTCAATTTTCCTTCCGTAGATGCAAAAAATCCTTTAGTATAGAGCGTCAGGTAACCCTGTCCGACTCTATACTAAAGGAGTCCTGTATGGACAAGGATACTACAAATTCAACATTTACAGAATACCTTAACGACATGGATTTTGCCAACTTCAGTAAATCGAATTGTTTTTTAAGTGGATCAAGCAACATCTGGTGGTCAAACGATTTTACGGCACGGGACAATGGGCGGTATTTAGTCAACGATGGGTCGCCCTGATCACCAATATGGTGCTCGTGAAAATCAGGGAGAAAACAAGCACCTGAATGATCTAACGTATGATCCTGCGATGTAAACACATATTCCGAAAAATGGATGATGGGATACCTGCTATACGAGTACTGAGATGTTAGACTCGGGTAAGGAAAATTTGTTCAGAACACTCTGAAATAAAAGAGGTCATAAAAAAACACCTCATCTGACAAAGGGTGTCAGAATTTAATGCAACGTTAGTGATCTAAATTAGCTAATACAATAGTACTAGTCTTAAATGATGCTGTGGTGATGCGAAAAAAAAACAGGCTTCATAAATAGCTCAAGTGTATCTTTTAATTGCTATAAGACCGTGATAATATTTTTATAATTTATTAAGAAAGCGTGAGTGGCTTTATGAAGCTGAAAATTTTTACTGGCCTCTGTGTTCTGCTGCTCTTAACTCTCACCGCATGTGGAACAAATAATAGTTACCCGTATATCTCTCTGACAAAAAATCAATCCTATGAACCTGAAATAAATGCGAACACTTCTGGAACGGTGAATGTCGCCATTGCACCTGTGATATCCCCACTGGAAACACGCTATAGTTATGATGATTTTATCAACTATCTACAAGAAAAACTGCATAGACCTGTCCATTTGATTGAAACACAGACATACGCTGAAACAAACCAACTTCTAAAAGAAGGTAAGGCGGAAATTGGCTTGATTTGTTCGTTGGAATATGTTCTCGGTGCCCAAGGGAGGTATTTGTACGGGATAGCTGCACCTGAAGTGGGTGGGAAGGATTTGTATCGATCTTATATTATTGTTCGCAAGGATAGTGGCATACATTCTTTGAAAGACTTGCGAGGAAAAACATTTGCCTATTCGGATCCAAATTCTTTTTCGGGCCGGCTTGCAGTTCAATACATGGTGAAAAGTCAGGGATATTCCGTCGATCATTTTTTCTCCCGGAGCTATTTTACTTATAGTCACGACTATTCGGTAAAAGCTGTGATGAAAGGTATCGTGGATGGCGCTGCCGTCGACAGTCTTGTCTATCAGCAAATGCAGGTAACGCAAAATCCGGCGCTTAACCAGATGCAAGTGATCGCTAAAAGTAGTTGGGTAGGAACCCCTCCTGTTGTTGCTTCTGCAAAAGCTCCAAAGATATTGGTTAACGAGGTGGAACAAATTCTATGGCAAATGGGTTCCGATCCAACAGGCAGGGGAGTTTTGAAAAAGATGGATGTGGAGCGTTTCATTGTCTTTCACCCGGAGTATTATGTTGAAATTGCCAAAATGAATCAAGAAATTGATGAAAAGCAATGAGAATGAAGCGATGGAAAGATATTGCGGTTTCTTTGTTGTTAAGCATTTCCATACAACAAAAAATATTGGGGCTGGTTTTTACACTGATATCAATCATTGGAATTGCGGGAATCATTGAGATCCGCTTGTCGGTTCAAGCTACGTTGTCAACCCAACTTAATGCCCGGGCAGAAGCGATTGGTGAAGATGTAGCGGCAAGAAGTGTGGACTTGTTTCTTACAAACGATATCTATTTATTGCAAGAACTTGTCTCAAACACGATGAAAAACAATCCGGATTTAGATTATGCATTTATACTTGATGAAAAAAATCATGTTATTGTGCAGTCATTTCGTACAGGTAGTGTGAGCGAGGATTTAATTCGTGTAAATTCTGTTTCATCAGATGACTCCATGCATTTACAAATAATTAATACGGACATTGGCCGAATACATGATGTGGCGGTTCCTATCGTTAAGGGGATTGGAGGCACAGTCCGCATAGGTTTGGGAGAGGATTCCCTAAACTATTCATTAGCAACGATTACAAAACAATTTTTACTGGTGATCTTTATTGTATTTTTGTTTTCGGTTTTGGTCGCATTAATTTTAACCAAATTTTTAACGACACCGATTAAGCAATTGGTGAGTCTTACAAAAGAGGTCACACGTGGAAATTTGACAGTGCGAATGGGAACCTATGCGAATGATGAGATAGGAAATCTTGCCTCCGCTTTTAACTATATGTTGGATCACTTGCAAAAAACAAATGCGGAACGGGATGTGTATAATAAAAAAATCCTGCTTCGAAATCGCGAGTTGTTATTGCTGAATGATTTAACAGGGCAAGTGCAGTCGCTTGAATCCATGCGTCAGATGATTCGGCGGTTTCTCAGAAAACTGGTAAAAGAATTACAACTAAATGCTTCTGTCATTCAAATCCAGTTTTTAGACGAAGGGGCAGAAGAGTTTTTGTATTTTATCAATAAAAAAACGGAGTGCCAATATAAAGAAGGTCAATTACCATGCAACTGTGTGATCGAGGGAAATACAAATTATTCTTTTGTCATTAAGCTTGGTGAGCAAATAATTGGTCGGTTCCAAATTTGTTTGGATCAGAAATTGGATCAACAATCATTAAAAGTGATTGAATCCTTGACGAATCAATTGGCTATATCCATCCAAAATTTGCGCCTTTGGATCGAAGTGATGAAAAAAGAAAAAATAAGAGTTCAACTTTTAGACAAGATCATAATAGCGCAAGAAGATGAGCGGAGACGAATAGCCCGCGAATTGCACGATGAAACAAGCCAATCCCTGACATCGATTCTTATTGGATTACATTTATTGGAAGAAAAACGTAATGAATATGAAAGACAAAGAGAAATTCAGCACTTGCGTGATTTGATGCAACAGACTCTGCGTGAAGTGCATGAAATGGCCTGGCAATTGCGCCCAAGTGTATTGGATACGTTCGGGTTAAAAGTAGCTTTGCAACGTTATATTGACGAATATAAAAACAAATATTCTCTTGATGTTGATTTATATTTTACCAGCGATGAAGATCCGCGTTTAAAATCGGAAATCGAAATCAGTATTTATCGAATCGCCCAAGAGGCATTAACGAATGTGGTCCGTTATGCACGAGCCAAAAACATCAGCGTGATTGTTGAGCGGAAACAATCCCAACTTTTTATGATTATTGAAGATGACGGAATTGGCTTTGATGTTCAACAATTATTGAATAAAGAACCTGATAAAGGGAATTTGGGTATTTTGGGAATGCAAGAAAGAGTTTCGTTACTTGGCGGGACATTTGTCATTGAGTCTGAGGTTGGCAAAGGCACGGCAATATTTGTAAGAATACCGTTAGAAATAAAGGAGGATTATCCCAATGAATAATATTAAAATTGTAATCGCAGATGATCATCCGATGATCCGGTATGGACTGCTTGGGGTGTTGCGCATGCATCCACAATTTATCGTGGTCGGCGAAGCAAGTTCAGGGGATGAAGCCGTCCGCAAAGCCCTTCAGGAAAAGCCGGATGTGATCATTCTGGACATCAATATGCCTGGCATTGATGGCATAACCGCGGCTAAGCAAATCAAAGAACAACTGCCGGAAATAAAAATTCTCATGATGACGGTGTATACCGATGAGGAATATCTCAAGGGGAGTTTAGCGGCCGGAGTATCCGGCTACATCATAAAAAAAGCGGCAGATACTGAATTGATAACGGCATTACAAACGATTTTAGATGGTGAATCCTACATTTACCCCACGTTGGTACCTAAACTTTTTAAGCCGGAAAACAATAGTAAGCCTAGTATTGAGAATGACAAGGAAGATCGGGATAACTTGTTAAGTGGCAGGGAAAAAGAAGTGTTACGATTGATTTCTTTTGGTTATACGCAAAAAGAAATTGCGGAAAAGTTGTTTGTTAGCATAAAAACGGTAGAAACGCACAAGGCAAGAATCATGGAGAAACTGGGTGTACACAAGCGCTCTGATCTGGTTCGGTACGCACTGAAATACAATATGATTTCCGATGAAACCGTGTAGGGATTTTCCTGACACGGTTAATTTTTTGTAGTTTTTCCTGACGAAGTATGCAGATTTACCCGATTCGATCGAGCGGTGAACTATGTCACAATGAAAACAGGCTTATTAAAAGATGAAATTATACGAGGGGATTTTCATTATGGAAGTGCTTATTTCTATCGATGAGGCGTTGGCAAGGATTTTCCTCAATTGCCAATACAAGAAAACTGAAGTGTCAGATCTCTTTAACGCTTTTGGGAAAACACTTGCTGAAGATGTTAAAGCAGTTTATGACGTGCCTGCGTTTGATCGGGCAATGCTTGACGGATATGCCGTGAACTATGAAGACATTTGTGTTGCTACCGTGGAACATCCAGCGTTGCTGAATGTGGTGGAGCGTGTACCGGCTGGTTTTATTCCAACCAGGAAATTGGTACGAGGTGAGGCTTTTCGAACGATGACAGGGGCGCCAATTGCCGAAGATGCGGACACGCTGGTGCAGTTCGAATTTACAGAGCTCACGGATGACGGGGAAATTAAAAGGGTGAAGATACTCCGTACGGTGTCGATAGGTGAAGCCATACAGCGTAAAGGACAGGATATACGGACGGGGCAACGGTTGTTGCGGGCAGGAACGCAGATTGGCCCTAAAGAGATCGCGTTGCTTGCCACGCAGGGGATCAGTGAAGTGCCGGTCTTGAGTCCTCCAAAGATAGGGATTTATTCAACAGGTACAGAAGTGGTGGACTTAAATGATCAACTTCAGGATGGTCAGGTCTATAACAGCAACACACCGATGCTGTCCGCATTGGTACGATCAGTCGGTGCAATGCCTTATCCAGGCAAAGTACTCAAGGATGAACCTGAGATCATTAGAAAAGAATTGGCCTACGCACTGTACGCTTATGACGTCATCGTTACGACTGGTGGAGTTTCCGTGGGGGATTTTGACCTAATACCCGGCCTTTTAGAGGAACTGGGTGTGAATCGCCTGTTCTGGGGCGTCTATATGAGGCCAGGTACCCCTGCCTATGTTGGAACCTATGAAGGGAAATTGGTCTTTGCCCTGTCGGGCAACCCATCTGCAGCGTTCATTAATGCTCACGTACTGCTGATGCCAGCGCTTCACTATTTGATGGGGAAGACTGAACAAGAAATTCGGGCTTTTCCGGCTCGCCTTTACCGGGTGCCCAACAAAAAGAAGGTAAAGCATATAAGATTCTTGAGTGGGAGACTGTTTTTGCAGGATCACGAATGGTGGATTGATGTCGGGGGTGAACAATCCGTTGGTTCGTTAACACGCTTTGCAAACGCAAATGCGCTGGCCAGGATCAAGCCGGAGGAGGACATTCAAGAAGGAAGTTATGTGCAGGTTGAGTTACTCTCCATTTGAATTTGCATTTATACTGGTGATCTCTGTGTAGAGTGACTCAAGATGAAACCGTGTAGGAATTTTCCTGACACGGTTATTTTTTTTCTGTAGTTTTTCCTGACGAAGTATGCAGGTTTACCCGATTTGATCGAGTGGTGAACTATGTCACTATGAAACTAGGCTTAGTCATGCATATCCAGTCTCCGAGCTATCTGAGTCCCACCGGGATTCTTTAGCCGTAAGAAGGGAGATGGCCGTTAGAAGAATTGCGAATTTGACTGCGAGTGTACGAGTGTCTCTGGAGATGAATCAGCTTGATTTCAATGGAGGTGGACTTGAACTTGGATAACGACAACCAGGATCGGGATGAAACTGAAAAACCGTTCTATTCCACAAGACGTGACTTTTTAAAAAAGGCCATGAAGGTTGGCGGCGCGGCGGGACTTGTCTCGATGATCGGCGGGCCTCTCGGTGTGGCGAAAGCCCTTGCAGATACCGTCACCCAAACTCCGGCCGACGGCGCAGCGGCAAATTGGGAGGGGTGGGAGGATCCTGTACTCAATGTCAACGATGGTTGGAATAACTATGATCACATCCTGAATCCCAATAACCTGCCCATATTTCATGACAGTTTTTCTCAGATTGACCAAACGCATCCCAAACACCATTGGGTGATGGTGGTCGATCTTCGCAAGTGTGTAGGTTGCCAGTCCTGCACAGTGGCCTGCAAGAGTGAGAATAATATTCCGGTAGGTTACTATCGCACCTATGTCGATGTTTCGCAAATTGGGAGTACCACCCCGACATCGTCAGGTGATACGGTCACCGCAAATGGGAATTATGAACAAAATGTCAAAGTATTAAATATTCCTAAATTATGTAACCATTGTGATGATCCACCCTGTGTGTCAGTATGCCCGGTCAAGGCGACATTCAAACGTCAGGATGGGCCGGTTCTTGTGGATCCACGACTGTGTATCGGGTGCGGAACGTGTGTCAATGCCTGTCCTTATGACGCCAGGTATATTAACCCCATTTCCCAAACGGCGGATAAGTGCACTTTCTGCGTGGAACGGATTGATCAAGGATTGCTTCCTGCCTGTGTCACATCATGCGTGGGAAGGGCAAGGATCTTCGGGGATCTGAATGATCCGATGAGTGAAGTTTCCCAACTTGTTGGCAAGTTCCCAGTCCAGGTTCGCAAGCCGGAGATGGGGACGGATCCGCAGGTATTTTATATTGGGCTTAATGGCCAACTCTCGACTAATGATGATCCGGAAATCCAGCACCTGCTTTACACCTATACCATGAACACCAACTCAACAGCATATCAGAAGTTAACCGGCGGCAATGGAGCTTGATTTTGGACTCAGGAAGGAGTGAATGATTGATGCCAGGTTTGGAACAAGTGTATTGGACTCTTCCGATCGTTACGTATCCGTACATTTCCGGGTTGATCGCAGGGTCGTTTATTGTGGGGTCATTATCGAAGGTGTTTGGGCAGAAACAATATGAGCCGTTGACGAAACTTTCGATGTTGGTGACGTTAGCCTTTATCTTGTTTGCTCCTGTAGGGCCGCTGGCGGATGCGCACCAACCTTCGCGTTGGTGGGAATTATATGTAAGGCCGCATATTCCCTCTGCTCCCATGGGGCTATTTACCATGATCTGGACGGCATATGTGATCCTTGTTCTCGTTGAAACCTATATCGCATTCCGTGTCCCCTTGTACCAATTGAGTTTCGTGACACCGGGATGGAAGGGCAAGCTGTATCGGTTTTTCACTTTTGGGTCTACGGATCTAAGCGAACGCAGATTGCACCGCGATCATAAGTGGTTAGTGGTACTGGCGGGAATTGGCATTTTCCTTGCCTTCTGTTTTCATGGGTACATCGGGTTTATTTTTGGAGCGATCAAAGCGCGCCCGCTGTGGCATAACGCACTGATGATGCCTATGTTTATCGTGTCGGCGATTCTATCAGGAATTGCTCTTATGGTGATTGTCTACACCGTCATGTTCCGGTTTTTTTCGAGGAAGAAACAAGTGGATCGAAGTTTGGTCAATGGGTTAGTGAAGCTCATGATTTGGGTGCTGCTGGTGGATCTGTTCCTCGATGTGGTCGACTTGCTGAATACAGTGCCCAGCGCATACGCCGACGGGTCCACTTCGAGTGGATTTAATGCGATTTTTATGCATGGACCTCTGGTCGGGACTTACTGGGTAGGGCAATTGGGCATGCTGGTTCTGGCCCTTATCCTAGTGCTTTTCCGCGCTGTGCGCAACTCGCCATTCTGGGCTTCGGTGGCATCCTTCTTTGCTCTGATCAGCATTTACTTTATGCGCTATAACACGGTGATTGGCGGGGAATTACAACCCAAGGTCAGCCAGGGAGTGGTCTTGTATCAACCGGCCTTGTTCGGTTTGGGATCGGTACAGGTGGTTTTTGGGCTCTTTATGTTTATCCTGTTTGTGTTCTCAATCTTAACCATGTTTTTCCCATGGGATGAAGAGAATACACAGGATAAATTGAATTCTCCAAGTTCTACCGAAGTATCGATGGGAAATTCGCAGAACGGGGGAGTCCGTAGTGTCTAAAGAGATTTCAAGACGCACATTTTTGAAAGGCTTGCTACTGGGCGGTTCAGGGCTAGGCGCGGTATGGGGAAGTATGCCATGGCTTCCTGGTGTCTTCCATCGACGTGGAACCTATGTTTATCCTGACCGCATTGAAAATTGGCCGGGAGTTGAACTTCGCTATTCGGTATGCCGCCAGTGCCGTTCCGACTGCGGGCTGGAAGCGCGGGTGTTTCGCGATACGGTGATCAAATTGGATGGGAACCCGTACCATCCCAATGCCACCGAACCACAACTTGATTATGGTACGGATCCTAAGGATGCGGTCATGGTCGATATGCCACATTCTTTATGCGCACGTGGGCAAGCGGGGAGGCAGACGATTTATGATCCCTATCGGGTTTTGCGTCCGCTAAAACGAATCGGTCCAAGAGGTTCCAGTCAATTCACAACGATTTCCTGGGAACAGTTGATTAATGAGACCGTCAATGGAGGCTACCTGTTCAGCCATGTTCCGGGAGAAGAAACTCGCTATGTTGAGGGATATAAAGACCTATGGAAAAATGGCCAAGGTCGATTTGAACCGGCGGATCCCAATCATTCCGATGTTGGACCAGTCACCAATCAAATGGTCATGTATTGGGGGAGAGCGGAGCCAGGGCAAAACTCATTCATTACTCGATTTGCCAATGCATTTGGATCGGTAAACGCAATGCCGCACGTTGGAATTTGCGAACTTAATCACCATGTGGCGACACAGCAGTCATTGGATGGAAAAGTAGCCATGCTCAAACCCGATGTTGAGAATTCGGAATTCATCATATGGTTTGGCGCAGGGATTTACACGGCGAATTTCCCAATGCAGACACTGGCAAGAAAAGTGGCTGACGCATCATCGAAAGGACTTAAATTCGTCATTGTCGATGTGTTCGCCATTCCCTCAGTTGCCCGCGCAGACCGCTTTGTGACGGTGAATCCAGGCGGTGACGGGGCGTTAGCCATGGGAATGGTGCGCTGGATTCTTGAAAACAAGCGCTATGACGAGAAGTTTTTGTCTAATACCACTATTGATTCGGCAAAAGCGGCGGGAGAACCGAATTACACTAATGCGGCTTATCTTGTCATCGTCGATGAAAATCATCCGAACGCCTTTAAGTTTGCACGACCGCAAGATCTCGGGATGAAAGTAACTGCTGCCGACCAGGATAAACCAATGGTACTCGATGGGTCTGGGAACCTGCATCTATTCGATCAAGTGTCGCAAGGAGAATTATGGCCAAATGGTGGATTGAACACTTCTCCCGTTACAAAAAATGGGATCGTACTTAAAACTGCCATGCAAATTTTATACCAGAATGCAACGAAACACTCTCTATCAGAGTATGCGCAACTGGCTGGAGTCAGGGAACAAACCATTGTCGAATTGGCAGATGAGTTTACCAAACACGGCAAGAAAGCAGTCGCGGATTTTTACCGTGGTCCAGTTATGCATACCAACGGCTTTTACAACGGCCGATCGATTTTTACCTTGAACATGCTCATTGGTAATGTCGATTGGATGGGAGGGTATATGACTGGTGGGGTTGCGGCTGACTTTATGGGTAGCAAACCGGGAGCGCCCTATAATTTGGGAAAATGGCCGAGTCAACCTAAAAATATTCCAAATGGCGTGAAAATCTCCAGAGAAGGTACCGCCTACGAATCGACAAGTTACTACGAAAATGCAAAGACTAAAGGAGTGTCGCCGTTCCCAGCGCAACGCCCATGGTTTCCGTTTGGATTTGGGATTTGGCACGAGATTTTCGCAGGCATTTGGGAGGGTTATCCTTATAGTGCCAAGATTGTGTATCAGCACATGGCGAATCCTGCGTACTCAGCTCCTCCCGGCATGAGTGGTGGCCATGACGAGTCATTGCCATGGTTTCGCATGATCAAGGATTTGAAAAAGGTACCCCTCTTTATCACAGATGATATTGTGGTCTCCGAGACAGCAGCTTACGCCGACTATATTGTCCCAGACAGCACTTATCTGGAGGCGTGGGGCGTGTTGCCGGGATTTCCTACGACGCCCACATCTGTCACTGGGATTCGGCAACCTGTGGTCGAACCTTTAATGGCCCGCACCAATGATGGCCGCGTGATGTGTTTTGAAACCTATCTTATTGATGTGGCCAAAAAACTAGGGATGCCTGGATTTGGCAAAAATGCGTTCCTTGAAGGTGGCAACCTAGATGTCCGTGAAGACTTTTATCTGAAGATGGTCGCCAATGTGGCATATGATTCCTCGGCGTTTTCAAAAGTGAACATACTAGGAAAGCTGGATACACTGGGGCCAGTACCTGATGGCAGCAATAATGACATGGCAAGTGTTCAAAGATGGATGAGTAAATATGCTTCTGCGCTTACACCTGCACAGTGGAAAAAAGCAGGGTATGTTATTGCGAGGGGCGGTCGATTTGAGGACTATAATTTGGCCTATCACGGGTCGGCACCGGGATGGTTAACCCATCGTTATGGGAAAGATGGGAACCTGCTTCAAGTTTATAATGAAACTGTGGCAAGCACCCATAATGCACTGACCGGGGAACTGTTTACTGGTACTAGCATTTCCGAGCGTCAACGGACGATGAAGGGACGTCTAATGGATGATATTGATCCATACACGTCGTATCAGTTCCATATGACGACGTTCAAATTGCCGATTCACTCGAAATCCAAAACCATGGCGGATCCTTGGCTTCGCGAGATGCTACCAGAGAACTTTATTCATATGAACGACTATGATGCAAGACGACTTGGCTTGCAAGATGGCGACTTGATCCAGGTCAGTTCGGCGAGTTACCCAAAAGGACTTTCTGGACGTATTCAGATCATGCCAGGTGTTCGTCCGGGAGTTATTACATTTACCAATTCATTTGGCCATTGGCAATATGGTTCGGGCACATGGTCTGTGAATGGAAATAAGATGAGCGGCGATAACCAACGCAATGGTGGCATTCGGTTGAATCCGGTGATGAGACTGGATCCCGATATGCTGGATGCCACAGGCTGGGGAACGTGCCTTGAAGACCCTGTGGGTGGCGGCGCTTCCTACTTTGATACGAAAGTGAAGATTATGAAGCTGTAAGACGGAGGAGGGGCGGACTCAATGTCACGCAGCAGTCATGGCATTGAGTCCCACAATCATGAGTGAAACAGTGCTCAATGCGGAGGATCAAGCTTCATTATGGAAAGGCCGTTCGTACCTGTACGGAATCTTGGCCACAATCCTGAATCGGCCAGATGAGACGGATTGGATTCAGGGATTATTTGATCCACTTGGTGTCATCATTCATGAACTTGAGCTTTCCGGAAGTGTGCAAGCATTAATGCTGGAACTGAGCCAGTTTTTTAAAACTGCTTCTTCTGAACAGGTGAGTGAATGGTGTCGTGAGGCGAGGCGGGAATATGATCGGTTGTTCCTGGTTCCCATCCGGGATCAAATGGTTTCGTTAGGTGCAAGTGAGTATTTAAAAGATGAAGAGATCATGGGCGACAGAAGGCTGAAGTGGGAAGATTGGTACATGCGGTTTGGGTTTGAATGGCGGGAATTCTTTGCTGATTCAGTGGGAGTTTGGCCTAATGAACCCGAACATGTCGCGCTGGTTTTACCCATGCTCTCGATCATGGCCGATGAGGTTTCATTAAGCACCTTGGAGCGAGATGAGTTTTCGAATGATCTTCAAGCGGTATATCACGATATGCTGAAATTGGCTAATGATTGGCTCCCGAATTGTTTTCAGGCAATTTCCCAAGCTTCTGCCCATCCTTTGTATACAGCTTTTTCAGCCGTGGGGAAGGATTTTTTTGAGTTAGACTTTCAACACACGATGAGGGGGAATTTATGATGAATTTCGGCAATATTGGTTTGAGCGGTTTTTTGTTGATTATGGTCATTCTTTTGATTTTTTGGGGACCCAGCAAACTGCCTGAAATCGGGAAATCATTCGGGCGCTCCATTAAGGAATTTAAAAATGCCACCAATGGATTACTTGATGACCAGACGCCGACAGTCGCTGCAAAAAATACTGTTGCTGAAGTAGCAGCGCATGAAAGTACAGTGAAGGAAGGAACAGAAGCATAAATAGTTTGGTTTCTTAATCCGAACCTAAAGATCAGTTCCGGTCTGGGGTTCGGATTAAGAATTTACGATTCGTTTTATTATCAGGGGTGAATATCTATGAATTTAAATATTGGCGATATGAATATCATTGAACATTTGACGGAGTTGCGAAAACGTTTGATTTATACACTTGTCTATCTCTTCGCCATGTTTGTGATATGCATGATCTTTGTTTCTCAATTGTACCAATATTTCGTACGGCCCGTCACTGAGTTGGGGTATCACCTTATTGTCATATCTCCTGGGGAAGTGGTGACAGTGTATCTGTCGATAGGTGGGATCGCGGCAGTATGCCTTGCGATACCATTTGTTTTTTATCAACTATGGCGATTTGTTTCACCTGGATTGACTCCAGCGGAAAGAAAGTATTCGCTGCGTCTTTTGCCAGTGGTCTCGGTGATGTTTTTTCTTGGTGTTGCATTTGCCTGGTTTGTAATATTCCCCAGGATTATTCATTTCCTTTTGTTTTTATCTTCGCAGCATTTTACAGTGCTATTAAGGGCGGGAGCCTATTTTTCATTTTTATCAAGTATATGTTTGCCTTTTGGTTTTGTGTTTGAGTTGCCGGTCGCGGTTGTTTTTTTAACCCGCATAGGCATTATTTCGCCGAAATTGCTGAATAAGTGGCGTCGGTATGCTTATGTAATCATTGTTATTTTAGGCGTATTCATCAGTCCGCCGGAACTAATATCTCATCTTAGTGTTGTTTTGCCAATGGTGGCATTATATGAAGTGAGTATTTTATTGTCGTTAGTTACGGTTCGCAAAAAACAGAGCAAACTTGAAATGAAAGCGGCAGATCAATTAATTGTAAAGTAAATAAATACAGTGTTTCTGATGTAAATGGCAAACCACTCCTTGAAGGAAGAATCATAGAAAATGCAACGGTTTTAGGTTCATCGCCAGCGCGGTCTTCGACTTCATCCAATATTCCTTCGTCAAACCAGGATAATAGTGTGTGCTAGACATTGTTTTCGCGAACATAATGTGATCATTGTGTTCAAACATTTTTATAACGCTACGGTTGGGACAAGCAGGCAGAGGTGATAGATTTCTAGTGAACATCCAAGCCACAGAAGTGATCATAGACGACAAGAATACGAAAGATTCCTCTTACGGCTGGTGTTATGAGGTGCTCAATATTGGTGCAATAGAGTCCGATCGTTAGAGGATCTCGCGAATCTTCTTTTTATCGATAGTCATTTTCCAGTCCAATGATCTACTCTTGATCCAGTATTTAGATGAAAGCCTTAAAATGGAGTTTAATTGTGTGTAAGTGTGATAAGGATAAAATCCCTTAAAATCAATGTTTTTTGCATGTCCTTTTAAGTCAGGATAACGTGTAAAAAGTATAGATTTGCGCCAGGGGGGCGATGGTTCGAAACCGCCACTGCCCATACGTAACAAACTGCGACAAATCAAAATAAAAGCACATGTCAGTTAGAAATAACTGGCATGTGCTTTTATTTTTGTATGCGGATTGGGGGACGAATTTTTCGCAGGGTGCTATTTGCTCATCTTGGACGCTTACTTAGTAACGGATATGTGCGTTTGCCGTTGGATAAATACCGCCACAGTATCTTTGTCCGTCCTCATATGATATACACATCACAAGTAAAAGGAGTGTATTGGAATGTATGGGGTTTTTGGAGGTTATACTCAGTGGGCGGTCGTATTCTTGATTATCTTTGTCCTGTTCTTCTTGCTTGTACCAGGTACTGGTGGTGGTTACGGAGCGGGTGGAGCTTACTAAATGCTTTAAAAGTTACTTCGATTGATGATAGTGGCAACTGCGCAAGTAAGGAGGTGTATTTGATTTGTTGAGAACGGAGTACCAACGCCATATTGGAAAGTACGTTCGTTTCAGAACCCCTTACGGTTATCACGAGGGGGTGATCGAACGGATTCAAGGTGACCAAGTGATCATTTTGTCTCCGCAGCAATATATTCCTCCGAAGCTAGCATTAGAGCCGTTGGATGCCGAAGAAGCAAAACGTCTCGACCTAGCTCTCACATTTGGTGGATATGGAGTAGCCCGTGAAGGTAACGGAGGGTACGGCTGGGGGCGTTGGGCAATCTC
>JAJZCJ010000372.1 GCA_021846145.1 Bacillota bacterium | reverse complement strand
GTTAGATCAATTCAAACATGAAAATCCCGCATTTGAAGCGGTTTGGTCCAACCGCTTAGATGGTACATTTATCTATTCGGAACCGAAGGCAGGGCTAGTCAATGCCAGTGAACGCCCGTGGTTTACTGCGGCGGTGCAAGGTAAGTCCTATACTTCCGACGTGTATATTTCGGCAATCTCACATTACCCTTGTTCCACGCTGTCCGTACCATTTTATAATTCCAAGCAAGAAATCATCGGTTGTATCGGGGCAGACTTAAGTTTAAGATCATGAGTTACGCATCCACGATGGGGATTCTGTATTTGTATTAGGTCTGATCAGCGGTGGCTGAGCACACAACTAATGTGCATGAAATTCTCTGCCTGTGACGACCAAGGGGCCATCGGTAACTTCTACCAAAATGCGATGAAGATCTGTTAAAATCGCACCAATTTCCCTCATAGTGGTGAGCGAATCTAATTTTTCAAAGTCCATCAGGCAAGTCGCTTGATGCACCCGCGCTTGTGCCACTGCATCCTGTAAAGGTTGCAAAAAATCGTCTGACGGATTAACCATCCGTTCGCCAAACCAACTCACGCAGGGTGCGGTAGTATCGATCGCTTGAACCAGACTTAGCAATGGCTCATTTTGGTGCCCAAGATCCACTAATCCGCGAGCGATGCCTCGGATTTGGATCGTAATGTGTTCAAAGCGGCTAATCGCCTTTAATACTTGCACGAGGCGGGACTGCCTATTTTTTAAAAGTGGACTATATCGCAAACTTTGTTGCGCCAATTGCACTGCTTGAAAACTTTGTTCCGTTTGATCGACGAGTTCTTGTACATACGGAAGGTCAACGGCACTCAAAATTTGTTCATGATAGGCGAAAGCAAGGTCCCGTAATACGGCATCAGCGCGCGCTCCGAGTTGCAAAATTTGTTGCTCGGCTTTGGGGATGGCATTAGGAGGAACAATCACAATGTTCACGATAACCGCAATGAAACAACCAATGATAGTTTCGATAATGCGTCCCACAGCGTAACCAGGGGTATTGCCAAAAGCCAGAACCAGCAGGGAGCTAACCGCCACTTGAGAAGTAATTGGTGGGCTTAGGCGCAGTGCCGTAGACAGAGCCATTCCGATGAGCACAACCAGTGTGATGGAACCCGCGTCAAGTGGCAGCCAATGACCGATCAGCATGCTGATAATCACGCCGCCAATAATGCCGATAATACGTTGAACCGCTTTTTGAATGGAATCCATGATGGTGACTTGCACGGTGAAAATAGCACCGAGCGCCGCAAAGTAAGGGTAATGATTAAGCGAGAGCATTGAAGCAATCCACCATGACAGCCCTGTAGCAAGGGCGGTTTTCGCCACCTGAAGGGTGAGGCCAATGCGATTAAATGCTGTTAACCCACGTTCCATAAGTCGATATCTCCTGAATTATCATTAGGCGAAAACAGTCAGTGCGTGATCGCTTCTCGATTTTATCATAGAAGCTAAAGCACCGTGTGCCACATTTTCATCACACTCGAAGTCATTACGGCTAATTTCGTTAGATTATCGCTTGTAAAATAAATTTAACAAACGTAATATATATTTAACGTATAAATGAATTGAAGAGAGGTGGTGCATCATCAAGTATCCGAATCGGGTACAGGAAGCGAGAACTCGCAAAGGCCTGTCTAGGGATGAGTTGGCAAAAGCCGTAGGCATCACCCGGCAATCCGTTCGTTTGATAGAGACGGGCGAAGTGTGTCCGAGTGCGCTGGTGGCACTGCGCATCGCAAAAGTGCTCATGACAACTGTCGAGGAGATCATTGCCGATAACGACAGTCACGAAGTGGAGGCCAAACTCATTGTTCAAGATCCAACGCATGAATTTCAGCCGCGTGTTTACGTCAGTGAACTAGGTGGTGAGTGGGTTGCGCGATCTGCGAATTATGAGGAAGTGGATTTTTTGACTCAACCAGTCCACGGCATCGTGAACAAGTTAGCCTATCAGCATGATGATCGTATGCAGGTCAAATTGTTTCAAAGGACAAATGATGTAGCCAGAACCGTGTTTGTGTCTGGTTGCGAAATTGGCCTCGGGGTTTTATCCCACTATGCAGGATCACGTTCTGCCACGGAGCGAGCAATCTGGTTTAACCGCTCGAATCACCAAGCGTTACGCGATCTAGAGAGCAGTGTGGCCCATATCGCCGCCATTCACTATTCCCCGGAACACCAGCCAGTATGGACAGGTCCATCGACGCACATGTTTCACTTTGTCAGAGAAGAAATGGGTTGGATTGTTCCGGCCGGAAATCCGCAAGGAATAACAGGAGCACAAGATCTCCTCTCTGGTCGATTGCGCCTGATCAACCGCGAACGAGGGTCGGGTTCCCGTGATTTTCTGGACGCACAGTTGCGTGCGGTCAACGCAGTTTCGGCAAATATTCCAGGCTACAACGTGGAAGCGCATGGTCATCTCAATGTCGCCGCTGCCGTAGCGAACAAGCTGGCCGATGTCGGCGTGGGACACGCGAGTGCGGCTGCTGCCCTTGGACTTTCCTTTATTCCCGTGCAACAGGAAACTTGTGTCCTATTAATCCCTGATTCGTTGATCAGTAAGGACCCGATCCAAAATTTTCTGGAGACACTGATGACTGACCGATTTCGGATGGAACTGCAGTCATTGGCTCCCTATGATATTTCCCAAACCGGTGTTCAAATACATGTATAGGTAGGTGCCTAGATGAAAAAGTGGCATGCCATTTCAACGTCCATTCTAGCCTCCGGTGTGGTTGCTGCCGGATTGACAGTCGCGAGTGTACCCCCATCACTTGCCGCAGGTAAATCGCAAATTTTTGTCCTTTACGCAGGGTCGATGACTGCTGTGATGGAAAACAAAATCCGGCCCGACTTAAACCAGCGCTTTGGCATTGAATTTCAAGGTG
>JAJZCJ010000040.1 GCA_021846145.1 Bacillota bacterium | reverse complement strand
GACCAAAAGAGTGCCTTTCACGATCATGACATGGCGGTCGTGACAGGATTTAAGAAAAACACCACCGTTCCCGAATCTTGTGATGCGGCGGGAAGACCAGAATGTGAGCAGGGGCATCGATTGACCTGGGACGGCTTTGACAAGGACACGGCCACCTCCTGGTTTCGGGGCGACGAGGCGCATTGTCAGGCGTGTCCATTGCAGGGGACATGCGACAAACAGTTTGACTTCAAGATGGATGACAATCCGGTGTTTTACGGTCCGATTCCGCAAGGGACAGAGATCTACGAGCGAATGATGAAATTTCGAAAGCAAATTGAACTCTCATTTGCGATTGAGTCCAACCAACTCACGACCGTGATGAAACACAAGAAACTGCCTGTGAGAAGAACCCACCGAGTTCAATCGTTCTTTGCCATGCAGGATATGAGTCGATTGATCTCGGCACAAATTGCGCACATTCGGGCAACGAAGTTACCCCAAGAGTACGTCGAAACACTCAACCAAATGTACCATTAACAATATGAACAGCTGGTTCTCAACCCCGTGGCATTAGCTTACATAAAAAGCCAAGAGAAGTGAAAAAGTAGACAAGGGGAGGAGTATGCCAAAAACCGATCATACAATGAAAAATAATGTACAGAACTCCAAACACAATCAATTTCCAAAGGATATATTACCATAATAGTTATCTTGGCAAACAAGAAATAAGCAAATTGAAGTAAAAATCAGTGCTTTTCGGACACGCTCTATTATAATACTCCATTAATATAGTTAGCGCTCCACCACTTTCAGCAGGTACGTCAAATACCATTATTCTCATAATTTCCTCCACACCATTCTATTCACAATAGAAGTATAGCTTTGAATGAGCTTTGCAACTTTAACACTGACATTTTCATCGGTATAATAAGGAACATTAGTTCCTAAATCATTAATTTTTTGCATTTGTACGGACATGTCAAGTGATTGCACAATTTCCTTAACAGAAATACCCGATATTACCATGTTGCCTTTATCAAGTGCCTCAGGTCGTTCTGTACTAGTCCTTAACGATACTGCAGGAAATTTAAAGAAGGAGGCTTCTTCTGCCAGTGTTCCACTATCAGACAATACACAATATGAATTTAACTGTAGGTTATTGTAATCTGAAAAACTAAACGGTTGGAAACTGTGTACATTAGTTTTGAACTTAAAATTACGTTGCGAAATAAACTTTTGGCTCCTTGGATGAGTACTATATATCACCGGTAAGTCATAAATATCTGCGATTACATTAATCGCATTCATAAGCTCCATGAAGTTTGTCTCATTGTCAATGTTTTCCTCTCGATGTGCTGAAACTAATATGTATTTATTTTTCTCTAGACCGAGTTTATCTAAAATTTCGCTATTAAGAATTTTATCTTTATTGATTTTGAAGATCTCAGCTAGCGGGGAACCCACAACATAGGTTCTTTCCTTAGCAAAGCCTTCATTATTTAAATATCGTCTTGCGTGTTCAGTGTAACAAAGGTTTACGTCACTTGTGTGGTCTACAATTCTCCGGTTTATTTCTTCAGGTAGATTTTCGTCAAAACATCGATTACCCGCTTCCATGTGGAATATTGGGATTTTTAAACGTTTTGCTGAAATTACACTTAGGCAGGAATTTGTATCTCCTAAAACTAAAAGAGCGTCTGGTGTCTGTTCAGCCATGAGATCATATGATTTAGATATTACGTTACCAATGGTTTGCCCAAGATTGTTCCCTACAACACCGAGATAGTAATCAGGTTTCCTTAAGCTAAATTCTTCAAAAAAAACCTCGTTTAGTTCGTAGTCAAAATTCTGACCAGTATGGACAAGTATATGTTCAAAGTATTCGTCACATTTTTTTATTATTTCGGATAATTTAATAATTTCCGGACGCGTTCCTACAATCGTCATTACTTTTAGTTTATTCAATTAATCCACTCCTCATTGTAGTGCGGGTAGAGTTCTATATGATTTACAATCCACTCTTTCATCTCGATAACCATTTCTTCATAGCTAGGAACCATGAAATCAAAGTCTTTTCTCGTATTTAAAAGTGATTTATCTAATACCACAGAATCATTCGGCAGAATAGAGAGTGAATCATTTTTAAAATATTTGTTAAAAAGTGCGAGTAATTCATATTTGCTAATTGTATAATTATTAACCAGATTATATACCCCTGTAAGATCGTCCTCTATAGCTTTTTCCATAGCTTTAGCTAATGTTAATGTGGTAACCCCAGTCCAAATAGCTTTTGTAAATCCATGTATCTTCTTATTCTGTTGCATGAACCAATTAAAAAGGCCAAACCCATTTATTTCTAAGTCAGGGCCGATTATAGAGATCCTGAAGGTTAAGTCCTTTCCATTATCAATTTCGCCTAAAGCTTTAGATCTATCATAGAAAGTTACTCCATCCTTAAAGGAATCCTCAACATATCCGCCGTCTTTACCAGAGAAAACACAGTCAGTGCTCATATGAATAATTTTCGTTTTCATTTTTCTTGTGATTTCGCTTAAAAAATGAGGTAGATAACTATTTAACAAAACAGCGTCATCCTTTCTTTCATCAGCATCCTTGTTTAAGATACCAATGGCATTTATAACCGCATCAAAATTACCCTCATCAATAACGTTTTTAACAAGCTTAAATTCAGTAATATCGCCAGTAATATTATTGCAATATAAAAAAGTACGTCTGCTGAATCCTGTGACTTCATACCCTACTTCCGAAAGATAAATGGATATCATATGTCCTGCCATACCTGTTGATCCAAGGACTAGCACTTTCATAAGTTAATACCCACCCAGCTTTCCAACTCTTTCTTAATGTAATCCAATTTCATCAGCTTATCAATAATTTGTTCAACATCTAGCCTTTCGGTGTTATGAGAATTGTAATCCTCTTCCTCTTGTAATTTAAGCTTCCCTTCTACAAAGTACTTATCGTAATTTAGGTCTCTATTATCTGCTGGAATCCTATAGAAGTCTCCCAAATCTTCGACAGCCATATGCTCTTCTTTTGTAAGTAAAGTCTCATATAGTTTTTCACCATGCCTAGTACCAATAATTCTAATTGGATTATTGGCATTAAATATAATACGAAGTGCCTTTGCTAAATTTCCAATAGTCGATGCAGGGGCTTTTTTAACCATAATATCTCCTGTTACTGCGTATTGAAATGCAAACATGACAAGATCTACCGCTTCTTCCAGGCTCATAAGAAATCTTGTCATATTTGGATCAGTAATAGTGAGCGGCTCTCCACTTTTGATTTGGTTTATAAACAACGGAATAACAGAACCTCTTGAAGCCATAACATTGCCATAGCGAGTACCGGAAATATTAGTTTTTTCTGAAGGAACAGTTTTTGACTTGGCCACAAACACTTTCTCCATCATTGCTTTAGAAATACCCATTGCATTAATAGGATAAGCTGCTTTATCTGTTGAAAGACATATCACTTTTTTTACTTGATAATCAATTGCCGCCGTAAGAACATTGTCTGTTCCGATGATATTCGTCTTAACTGCCTCAAGTGGGAAAAATTCACATGAAGGTACTTGTTTTAATGCAGCTGCGTGAAAAACATAATCCACATCATACATAGCATTATTGACACTTGCTAAATCTCGTACATCTCCAATATAAAACTTTAACTTATCATTTTTGTATAATTTTCTCATATCATCTTGCTTTTTTTCATCACGAGAAAATATTCTAATCTCACCTATATCTGTATCGAGAAATTTTTCCATTACTGCATTGCCAAATGATCCAGTGCCTCCAGTAATCAAAAGAGTTTTATTATCAAACATAATATCGCTCCTCTATTATTTCATTAAACCTTTCAATTATTTTACTCATAAAATTAGCCTTAGTAAAATTCTCTCGAAAGTATCTTCTACCATTTTCGCCACAATCTTTGTACTTATTAGGGTTTTCTATAAAATCCCTCATTGATTCAGCTAAGGCCTTTGAGTCACTTGCGTTGACACATACTCCGCATCCTGATTCCTTAATAATCTCTTGAGCAGCCCCATTGATAGCACCTATCACAGGCTTACCGGCCGCCATATATCCTTGTAGCTTTGAAGGAACCGTTAACCCAACTATAGTTTCCGCCCTTAAGGTAAGTAGACAAGCATCTGCTAATCGATAGAAGTCAGTCATTTTATCTAATGGATAACGCCCATGAAATATCACAATATCACCAATACCTTTGTTCTCAACAATGATTTTGTAATATGCGAGTTGAGATCCATCGCCAACAAAGTGAATCTTAAAGTTTGGCATATCTTTAATTCTTTCAGCAGCATCAAGAATACATCCAATATCCTGCACTACTCCTATATTTCCCATAAAAACAAAGTTGACTATAGAATCAGAACAAGATGTTAAATCCATATCTAGATATAAGTCCTCGGCATGCTGAGGTATATATGATAATCTTTCATTTTGAATTGAGTGTTGTTGAATAAAATATTGAATAAAAGGTTTTGAAGTTACAGTAATGGCATCACATTGTTTATAAACATAACTGCTTATGCGGCTAACCAATTTATATATAACACCATCTAAATTTGGTAATACAGCCCTCATTGATTCTGGCCAAATGTCACAACAATACAAATACAACGGAGTTCCCGCAATTTTATTAAGTAAAACGCCAGGAATAGCCATCGTAATGGGAGAAAGCTGATACACAAAAATAATGTCAAAATCATTTTTAAGAAAAAAAACCTTTAAGGATGCGTTTAGCGCATAACTTACATAATTGAATACTAACCTTATAAATCCACTCTTTCTTCCAACTTCAGTTACTCTAATTACATTCACTCCATTAATTATTTCATTTCTCTTTTTTCCCCATCTGTATTCTCTAGATATATTACCAGATGGATAATTTGGAAGACCAGTTAAAACCGTAACTGAGTGTCTATCCTTCACAAGTTGCTCACATATATCATTCACTCTAAATTGCTCTGGATAATAATATTGACATATTACTAGTATTTTCATTTCGTTGAAACTCCCCATCATTTGACTTTATCACAAAACACATCAATATTCCACTTTTAACGTTTCAAAAGATATCTGCGTAGTGAATTAAAAATTTCGTTGCTGCAACATGCTGAAACTTACATTCCTCCTCCATCCACTTCGAATTTTCGACGTGGTTATTTTTCCAAGGTATATATTTATAAAGGCTCTGCCATAAGTTCTGCCATCCTAATGGTACATGTTTAAAGAATAATTCCTCACTCAGCATTTGGCTAATCAATATTAACATATCAATCATACTAATCAATTTTTCTGTATAATGTATTTAATAAAAATATTTTACAATCAGCCTTCATAAATCCTTTCTATGACCAAATAGCATAAGATTCCTTTTTCTAGTTTTCACTTGAACACATCTCGATTTATCTACCAATCTTAAAAAATAGATATTTACATCGTTGATATGTCCGAATATCTAAATTGGTTTCAAGTACACGAAACCAATTTAAACTGGCATTCTCTCACCACTTGTTTAATTTATTTTCCCTTTTTTCATAAAGAATGTTAATTGCTTGTGGCAATTCATCTAGGCTTGATTTGCTATGAAATCTACCCGTTCGAGTAATGTAGGCATAAAAATAGCATATGAACTTTATCGAAAAAGATTTAATGAAAGCAGAAAAAGCAAAACTAAGATAGTTCAAAATCATTTTCTTTCTAGTATTTCCTCTGCCTATCAGCCAAGTTCTTATTACTTTTACACCATTAATCACTTCTCTTCTTTTTTTTTGTTTCTATATTCCTTTTCAATTATACCATTGGGGTAATTCGGCAACCCGGTTAATACTGTTATTTCGTGCCCTTCTCGAACCAATTCTGATGTTATATCGTTAATTTTAAATTGCTCTGGATAATAGTATTGACATACAAAAAGAATTCTCATTCTATTACCTCTTAGCAATTGAATTTAAATATTCGGCTACTTCTAGAATAATCCCTTCTTCAAAAGAAGTTGGGGAAAATCCAAAGTCATTTGTAGCTTCTTCATAACTAAATGCCTTATCTTCCTGCATTCTCAAAACCTGTTCGACCGAAATCATTGGCGATTTTGTTAATTTGTTATATACCCTAGCTGCTGTAATTGAAAACCATAATGGAATTTTAATAATCACATTCTGTTTTTTTAGCGCGAGTGTAACTTGTGCAATTAGATCAATATAACGAATTGGGTTCTTTCCAGCAAGGTTATACTCTTTATTAAAAGTATTTTCTTTATTAATTAAAACATCATAATATGCATAACCCAAATCCTTTGCATACACTGGTTGCATTAGATTTTTACCGCTACCAAACAAAGGGAAATATTTGTGTTTATATAAATAATCAATAAGTTTGTACATATTTCTATCCATTGAAGAACCATATATCATTGTAGGCCGTATAACAGTAATTGCTATCAAATCTCGTTTTGAAAGTACCCAATCTTCGATTTCGATGTATTCTTTAGAAGCACTCTTGTATTTTGAATACCTTCCGGTCGTATGAACCAGGATTACCCACTTTACATTTTTTTTAATTGCAGCTTCTATTATTATTCGAGAAGATGTAATTGAAGCAATATGTAAAACTGTACTTACTCCTTCCATTGCATTTTCTAATATTTTTTTATCGCCTAAATCCCCATATATTTTTTCTATAGAAAGCCCTGATGAATCAATTAATTGAGTATTGCTATTCTTTCTAACCAGGCATTTAAGGGGTTCATTATATTCTTCAGTGATTATTTTTTATCCTCCATTTATATCCTTTTTATTAAATGTATTACCCTCTACGACACCATCGCTTATTAATACACTTTTTATCGTTCGCAAAAAGATTAGGACATCAAATTTGAAACTCATTTTGCTTAAATATTCGCCATCTAATTTAGCTTTTATTTCTATTGGCAATTCATCTCTACCGTTGATCTGCGCCCATCCCGTTAATCCTGGTGTTATCTGATTTACCCCGTATTTATCTCTTTCCATCATGAGATTCTCTTGATTCCAAAGAGCTGGTCTGGGGCCAATTATGCTCATTTCCCCTTTTACAATATTTATAAGTTGCGGAAGTTCATCAAGACTTGTCTTCCTGAGAATTCTACCGATTTTAGTAATATAAGTCTCCGGATTCACCAGTAAATGAGTTGGTCGATCATTAGGTGCGTTAATTTTCATTGTTCTAAATTTATAAATATAAAAAAGTATTTTATTTTTGCCAAAACGTTTTTGCTTAAAAAAGATTGGTCCTCTTGAATCAAGTTTAATCGCAATTGCAATAGACACCATTATTGGGCTTATCAAGATTAGTCCAAATAAAGACAAAATCAAGTCAAATGTTCTTTTGAAAATGGCGTATTTATTCATACTGAATCTCATACCAGCATTCCCGTTATTTTCTTTTTTAGGTTTTTATTGAATCAAAGTAAATGATAATGCGAAAATGATTTATTACCAATTTTATATCTTTTTGATTGCCAGAAAAAGCTTAAATTACGCAGGACCCACAAGATCAACCGCAAAAGATGCTAAATTATTATTACTCTCGTCGCCTATGACCCCCAAGAATTCCAGTCGTGATTATCGTTAAAAAAATATCACCTTATTTACTCTCACCATGCCCATACTGATAATAGTAATAATAATACCCATCTCTCTTGTTCACTTTCTTCTTGTTCAGCACGGCTCCCAGCACCCTCACGCCGACAAGTTCAAGAGATTCCCTCGCTTTCTTTAGCGCTACTCTGCTCACCTGATTGGCGCTCACGACAAAAAGCATCCCGTCAACCAATTGACCTAATAGTTTCGCATCGGTCACTGACAACACAGGCGGTGAATCCACGATCACAAGGTCATACATGCTTGTAAGTTGTTGAATAAGATCCCCCATCGCTCGCGAACCAACGACTTCTGCAGGATTGGGGGGGATTGGCCCACTCGTGATGACGTCCAAGTTTTCAATTGATGTGCGATGAATCGCGTCATTCAATTGTGTTTGTTTCAATAACGTGGTCGTAAGACCCTGCACGTTAGAGAGTTGAAACGCTCGATGCACCATTGGTTTGCGAAGATCCGCGTCCACTATGAGGGTTCTTCGCCCCGCCTGTGCGTTCACAATCGCCAAATTCGCACCCGTCACTGTCTTTCCCTCGCCAGGTACAGTACTGGTGATCACCATTGATTTGATGGGCTCATCAAGCGACATAAAGTCCATGTTTGTTCTTATCATACGATAGGCTTCAGAGATCGTCGAGTTCGGGTTCAATATGGTGACAAGGTTCTCATGTCGCTCTGTTTTTTTCGAATGTTTCACAATTTTCACCTCATTAGAATCACTCAACTAGCAATCAACTATTGACGTAATGATTCTGATTTTCGACAGTCGTTACGCCGTTATCCACCACTTTGCGCTGAGTATCGGTCGTTGTACTGGTCTTCCCATTCCCGTTCTTCTTCATCGTTGGATGAATTTGCGGGACTACCCCAAGCACCGGGACACCAAGAAGATCTGACACTTCCTCTTCTGAATGCACAGTATCGTCGAGGTACTCGATCAAAAATGCAACTCCTACACTCACCATTAAGCCAAGCACCAACGCAATGGCAACGTTCATTTTCTTATTAGGACTGACAGGGTTCGGGTTGGCTTGCGCTACTGCGGGGTCGACGACTTGTACATTGCTCACCTGCATAAGTTCGACCACTTTATTCCGAAAGACCGACGCTAGTGTGTTGGCGATGTTCGCCGCGAGTTCCGGGGAATTGGCTTTCACACTGAGCGTAATCACTTCCGACTGATTGTTGGATGTCAGCGAAATCATGCTAGCCAGTTGAGAGGTTTTATAAGGGAGATGCAATTTTTGAATCGTTGGATTCAATATCGCGTTGCTGTTCATGATATCGCTATAGGTCGTCACCAGCGACTCATTTGCCTGTACGTTACTATACAGGGCACTCAAGGCAAGTTGCGCAGAATTTAACTTTTGATTGACGAGTAGTGTGGTACTTTCTTCATAGGTTGGTTTGATCAAAAACTCGCTCCAAACGGCGCTGATGATCACGGCAACCAAGGTTACACTGACGATCAGTACCCACCACTTACGAATAATCTGCCAATACTCACGTAATTCCAATTCCTTGTTGCTTTCCATATATACCCTCACTTTGCGACTGATCTATACTATACGACCTGTATCGTTAGAATTGCTACGGTCATACAACTACGATAGAATATCTGTGAAAACCGTACTGAGCTATTATGTCATATCCATATTTCTATCGCAATCACATATCAACATTTTTATTTTCTTCGGTAGCATGCACCACTAACTTTGGTTACTTGTTATTTGGTTTTGTTTTGATATGATTACTTTGTTAGAAGAAAGAGATGGGATCCGAATCTACTGTTCTTATGCTAGTTTAGGAGAAAATCATGGATTACGATATAGATATTCACACCCATATATTATCTTCTTTGGATGATGGCCCTGAAAACATGGATCAGTCTTTAGAAATGGCAAGAAAATTTGTTGATCATGGAACCCGGCGCATTTTCGCCACCCCACATGGCTACTCCCCGTATTTCCATGCTGACAAACGTGCCATCATTAACACGTTGGACATATTTACCGATCTTTTAAGCTCGAATGGCATTGCGCTTGAAGTACGTATCGGAATGGAGATTCGGATCCACCTCGAATTGCTCGCACACATTTTGTCTAACGAAGCCATGTGCTTAGGTGACAAACGTGCGGGAGAACGCTTTTTGCTTCTCGAATTACCGACCAGAGAATGGCCCCAGAAGCTGTTGGAGGTCATCTACGAATTGCGAATTCGCCACATCACGCCAATTATCGCACATCCTGAGCGCAATTTCGCTGTTATGCAACACCCTGCCATTGTTTCGGATGCTGTGTCAGAGGGAGCATGGCTACAGATAACTGCAGGCTCTTGCACTGGTGCATTCGGATCTAATTGCCTCAAGACAGCTAAACGCCTTGCGAGCGAGGGCTGGATTCATCTTGTGGCCAGCGATGCACATGATCTGGTTCATCGAGCGCCTGGACTTTTGCGGGCATGGGAAGTTATACATCTCTCATGGCGTTTGCCGGAAGTGGTGACGGTATGTCGTGAAAATGCGGAAACGATTTGGCAAAGTGCAGTTTCCTAGATATTCCTGTATCATGGCGCTTGTTGATCAACATTTTGAAGCGAGGGAGATTGGCTTAATGACATCAATTTTGAAGAAATATAGGATTTCAACAACCATCGGGATTTTGATTTCGTTGACTACTGTATTCACCAGTATGTCTATGGTCAATTTTGCATCGGCCACCACCACATCCGACCAAACGACAATAGACACACTCGCGCAGCAACTGGTGACTGACAGCCTGAAAGTACACGACGGTGGCACGGCACAGACACTCGCGCAGCCCGTCCTGTCGGTGTTATCTGCGCCTGGCTTTGATTGGAACGAAGTGATGTTTGGCACGGATTCCTTGAGTGCCTCGCAGTCCCAAGCCTCTGCTGCCTTAACATCCACTGTCCAACAATTGAGTACCTTTGACTTGATGACGACCTCGGCTGCGACTTCGGCCATCACGAACGCGGTCACTGAGTTGCAAACCTTAAATACGAATGTCGCAGAGAGTGACGCGCTCTCTTTCATCAGCAGCATGGTGAACAACGGACCGTCAACTATGCTTTCGCTACTGGGAGTTCCGTCCAGTCAGTATGCGCAGACACTACACAGCACGTTCGCGTCGGAACTGAGTGGTTCATCGGCGGCGATTCAGGCAGTGTTTTCTTTGCAAGGACCAAACGCTGCGACGAGTACCACAACGGCAGTCGTATCGGGGGGAGCTGGTGGCGGCGCTGTGGTAGACACCGCCACCACTACTCCCACGACGACCACTACCACCACATCACCGACCGGTTCACAATTTCAAACCACACTGACCACGCAAAGCGTGTCAACGAGCGGCAGTCAGATGACGACGACGGATGGAAATAGCCAGGTTCTACTCGTCATACCTGCCAGCGCATTCTCACAAGCGGAGCAGGTCGGCATTACCGGTGAAGACCCGTCTTCCGTACAAATCAACATCCCGAGTGACATGTCGGCGATCACTGCGGTTGGTGTGACATTTTCCGGAGCAGCACCAACACAACCCATCACCCTGACGATCCAGAATGCAGGTATTACACAGAATTCTCAAGTGTATAAGTTGAACCAAGGTACGCTAACACCGGTACAGGCCACTGTCACCAACGGACAAGCGGTGATCACATTTACCTCAGACCCTGATTTCATTATCGCCACCCCTACAATCACGACGACAACAACCAGCACTCCAAGTTCTGCGACAAATACCACATCAACCACGGGGTCAACCACTTACTTACAAGGAGGCAGTACTGGAGCGAGTTCGCTTCCAAAGATGAAAAAATATCAACGCGCGATTCTGTTAAATGGGCATTATGAGGTAATTCCAGCGCTTGTGCGCCACAAAACCACCTTCATGCCGATCTGGTACCTTGGTTATGCGTTAAAACAAATCGGTTACACGTATTACTGGAACGGCAAGGTTTGGCGTATTACCACACCCGCCACGGTAAAGTTGGATCGCTTCAAATCAAAGCCCGGCAAAGGTACCATGGGCATTGAATTAAATGGGACCTTAGTAGAGCGTGTGACAGGCATAGTGGCGCAGGATCCTAACACAAATGAATTGACTACTTACATGCCCATCTGGTACTTGATGCAGGCGCTCAAACGAGTGGGGGTCAGCACGACATGGAACGGTAAGGTGTTTGGATTTACCAACATCAAACAATATTGATGTAATTTGATATTTTTATGAAAATTATTTTTTGAAAATTTCATTTGGGACTAGAATTTCTACTTGCCTGCGTATTATAATTTTGGTTATCATGGTGGCTTGTACCTTGGCGTCTGCAGAAGTGCAATGCTAAGAATCTAATATACATAACTATTGTTGGTAACGGGGTGTTGCTTATGACATGATGAGTTCTATTGCGCTTTGTGGGTTAATGGTAGTATGAAGCTATTTTAAGAAAGGGTGCATAGGATGAAACGTGGAATATCAATGTTGGCTGTAACATCACTCATTTTGGGGACAATGGCCTCAACGGGATATGCGGCAACGACGGCGAACGCCAGTCAAGCACGGGCGAAGATCGTAATGAATGGCAAGGTGGTTACAAATCCGTACACACTGGTCGCGAAATTAGGCAAGACGAACACAACATACATGCCGTTATTTTACATTGATGAAGCCCTTAAGAATGCGGGATATCAAGTCAAGTGGAACGGAAAAACGTGGAGCTTGACGAATAAGAGCGTTACTCCTCAGTTACCGTGGAAGTCGGTTGGCAAAGGCGACACCGCCATAGAGGTTAACGGAAAAGTGGTTCAAAGGGTCAATAAGATAGTGCGTAAGGATCTTGCAGGTGGCAAGCATGCGGTCGCCACTGCCTATCTGCCTGTCTGGTACGTTCAGCTTCTGCTAAAGGGAATTGGCGTACAAAACACATGGAACGGAACGAAGCATGAGTGGTCTGCGGTAACGCCGGTCATGGTAGCGAAGGCGAAGTCCACCTACGGCCCAGCTAAGGGCAACAGAAAGGTCAGTCGTGATCTGGTGATCACGGGCAGTCAAACCAACGTGCGCAACTTGGAGATCAATGGCAACTTGTTTGTGAACCCTGGGGCAAACGGTACGGTGACGCTGCAAGGATTAAAGGTGTCGGGTACGATCTATGTGTTGTCTGGCGCAACAAAGTCCATTCACTTGATAAACGATGATGCACACACCTTAGATATCGCCAGCAGTACGGCCGTTCGCATTGATTCTGAGGGATCAACCAATATTGGTACGACGGAATTGTCTGCGAATGATAATCATCCTGTCATTTTGAACCAAACTGGCGGTAGCATGGGGAACATTTTCGTGGGTTCTAAGGCCAGTTTGTCGCTGGAAGGGAATAAGCCATTTAAGTCAGTGACTGTCGAGTCTGACGCGAAAGTGGTTGTCAATAGCGGTGTCAAAGTCGCTGACTTGAGCGTACCAGGTTCACAGGCGGCCGTCACAGTGGCACAGAATGCTACCGTAGTAACGGTCAGCGTTGGTGGGACTAAGGCGTCCATTACGGTGGCAAAGGGCGCTACTGTTACGAATATAAGTGCCGATGGCTCTGAAGCCAACATTACGATTGCCGAAGGCGCTAAAGTAATCGATGTCAGTATCAAGGGCACGAGTGTGAACGTGTCGGTCGCGAAGGGTGCCACTGTGGCCAATATCACTGTCAGTGGTGCCAAGGCAAACGTGAATGTTGCGACGGGTGCGACCGTTACCTCTCTGAATGTTAACGGTGCTGACACGCACATCTCGGTGGCGAAGGGTGCCACGGTTAAAACGGTTAACGTCGCTAACGTATCAGGAGTGAAGATCACGAATGACGGCAACATTGACACACTCAATAACAAGGGATCTTCGTCGAACGTTACGGTTAGCGGCAACGGTAAGGTCACAACGGTTAAAGGCAATGCGCCGAGTACTGGTGAGAATAATAACGGATCGACTACACCCACGACCACACCCACGACCACACCCAGTGGCGGTGGTGGTGGTAGCACTGGCGGTGGTGGTGGCGGATCCTCGTCTGGCGGTAGCGGTGGTAGCACTGGCGGTGGTGGTGGTAGCACGACGACTGGCAATACGACTGAAAGCGCCGCATTGAGTAAGCTTGTCACTGCATTAAATGATGTTAAAGCCAATGTGGCCAGCACAGGGGGTACAGCTGCCATTGACAGCGCAGGTTCTGCCCTTAATAGTATTCCAAGCAACAACCCTGCAACCAGTACAGTAAGTAGTTGGGAATCTTACATTAACGACGCCCAGAGTACGGACGGTGAATCCGTAACAACGGTCAGCTCGGTCACTCCAGTCATGAAAGATTTAATCGGATTTGCCACCTATGGTCAACTGAGCGGTGATACGTCTACAACATCAGGAAATGTTTCTCAAGTTCTTGCGGATTTTCAGAAGGTTGACCCAAGCGTTACTGGGTCTGATCTTTACAACTTCTTTGAAACTTTTAAGCAACAGTTGATAGTTGCTGCATTATCGGATTACTTTAACAACACGAACACCTCACAATCTGCTGTTTCATCGATATCTGGTATTCAAACTGTCACAACTGCCCTTAAATATGCATTGAACAATACGAGTGCCAATGGATTACCCTTAAGTACTGGTAGTACTGGTAATAATTTAGGCAGTTATTTGTGGACGAACTACGGCGTATCAGCGAATGATGTAGGGACTGTTTATACAGAAACACTACCGACCATTGATCCAAGCGGAAGCGCGAGGAATGCCCTTACGTTGGCTGTAGGTGAAACTTACTTATCGATGGTTCCTGAGACTTCGATCAATGCGAAGGCATACGAATTACAGACAGCCAATGTTCCAAATTCCAGTATTCCTTCTGGATTTAATGTGACGGGATCTGTCTACTGGGCAACCAGTACTGGAAGTTTAACGCCGACACTTGTTCCGAGTAGCACATCATCTTACTACTTGGATGTTCCAGGTGGTTTAACAGTTACGGCGAAAGTTCACGGGTATGCGATCTTCCAATTTAGTCACTGAATCTTGATTTAATTTTCGTTTTAAGCATGATTAAGGGTGGGACTTGATTTCACCCTTTTTTAATACACGTTTTTTCTGATTTACACACAGTTTTATACTGCACTGCAAGGAGTGGTCTTCATATATGAAAAAATGGCCATGGGTATTAGGTGTTGTGGTAATTGTCATTGTAGGCGGTGGATGGGTCACTGTTCGTAAAGTGGAGCAGGCGGCAACTGGCAAATTGGTTGCGCAAGTCTTGAGCGACCCTAACGTGCAAAAGGAATTACAAAACATCAATGTGAACCAGATCAATCAGGCAATTAAGTCATTGACCCCAACGGGCACCATCGCGCTAGGTAGTCCCCATCCCGGTTCAACATCAGCCGCACTGAAAGGGTCTGCTTCCCATTTTGCGCCATTAGGCTCTGCGCCAGCAGGCTCCTCGTATGCTTCTGCTACTGCAAGCCCGTCTAGCCGCTCCACACCCGCCACACACATCGGCGCATCCAAGTCTACCAATGGAGGTGCATCGTCCTCCTCCCGTACGAACCCAACGAATCAATCTGGCGCTCCGTCTCGCCCAGGTTCATCTTCCTCACCTAGGGCGAACGTTTCGCCGGGTTACACATCTGGTGCAGCAACGGTGCCCGTGTTCAGTTCTCGTCAACAGGTCATCAACTTTGCGCTGAGTCGCTTTACGCAAGCACAAATTCTCCAATATGCGTACCTGTACGCGCACCGCAGCAGCCTGACGTCTGCGCAAAAACAACAAATCAAGGATCAGGTGATGGCGAATTTTTCTCCGAGTCAACTGGCAGCGATGGAATCCGCCTGGTACGCAAACCCTTAATCGATTTTGTACATGAAACGACACCAATTTTTACGGCACAGGAAATGTTCTAAACTAGCCTGCGATCATGAATTGGTTGCCAGATCACCTGACGCGCCATTTGCCTATTCTTTTGGTACAATATCCTTGTGTGCATCAGCCGATGCAACGGTGTCGCTAGGCTAATCATGTTTGTATATAATAAAGCTATATGAGCATCAAACTGCTATACTAACAGTCACGTTAACGGGAGTGGTAACGATGAAGGGATGGAGCAAACGATCGATGGGGTACGCGCTCGCCTTTGCGGTTGGCGCAATGGTCAGCGGAGGGACGGTATTCGCCACCACCGGCACGTTTATTACCGCCTTGTACGCGAACGCCAATATTGACAATTCGTATACGGGGTATAATGTCAACACGTCGCAAATCATTTATAATGGGATTCCCTACCTCAACGCGAATGATCTTCAAAGCGCACTGAACAGCGCTGGCGTCCCCACGTACTGGAATGGTCAGACACTGACGCTCAGCCATGCGGAAACCACGAGCTACGTAACGACCACCACGACGCCAACGTACTCGACGCCAACGTATGCGACCGCGACAAGCGCCACATCGGCGCCTTCCACATACTCCAGCGCGAACTCATCCCAGGCCGTTTCGTTATTTGATTTCCCGCAGTTTGCTGAGGGAACAGGCGACAGCCCCGGATCGACCACGATTTACAGCAGCTTTGTGGACATCTTTGGCAACCGTTACCTGGAACCTGCCATGTGCTGGAACACGTCGGGTACCACCCCCAACACCAACAACCTAACGCTCGGCAATACGCTGGGCGAACCCTACGGATCGCAAATTTTAAGCCAAAATATAAGCTTTCAACCGTTCAATTCAGGAACGGGCACGGCAGGGACGTTCTCGAAAATCTATAACTTACGCAGCGGGTATGCCGACTTAACGTTTACCCTTGCACCCAGTGCGTACTACAACAGTGTTCCCGTCAACAGCAACATTGGGTCGCTCGAAATCATTAACATGGCGACTGGCACTGACATCTACAACTACGGCAACTTCAATTCCGACGTCACCACGCCTGTTCAATATTCTGTGCCGCTGTACGGCGTCAGTCAGATCGAAGTGATCTTCCATACGGA
>JAJZCJ010000371.1 GCA_021846145.1 Bacillota bacterium | reverse complement strand
ATACTAAATCTACTCATTGAAACCTCCCATGCCTCCGGAGTTAGCTGACGGGTTTGGACGGGAAGCCCTACTGCTTTACGCAGATTCACCCCAGTTACAATGCTGGTTCCTCCGTACGCTGATGCGCGATTCGGCAATTTTTTTGAATTTGATAATCTTGCACTTTGACTTTAACTATAGCGATTATATGACAGCTTGTCACGTTGAAATCTTTGGCATCTTCAATTTTTAATCACTCTAACCGTTCTAATCGAAGGATCATCAGGACCTTGGACAGGCAATCCAGCATCAAGATTTTCTTCAATAAACGCAACATTATCTTCTGTTACAATTTCACCCGGCAACAAAATCGGAATTCCTGGCGGATACACCATAATCATGTCAGAAATCGTACGCCCGATCGCATCCCTAAGTGTCACCACCTCAGTATCTGCATAAAATGCCTCTCTAGGATTCATCGCGAGAATCGGCGTGGAAGGTACAAAAATTCGCTTTGGCGCACGAAAATCCGCCCTCGCTTCCTTCGCAATTTCTGCAAATGCATTGACTAATCGGTCTATTTCTTCCGCTGTATCTCCAAACGTAATAATACATAACACGTTGTAAAGATCAGATAATTCTACTTCAATATTAAACTCATCTCGTAAATGATTTTCCACTTCATATCCTGACCATCCTGTTTCTGCCACGTGTATAGTCAATTTCAATGGATCAAATGTAAATGTCGCAGAAGATCGCAAAATCTCTTTATCAAAACAGTAAATTCCAGGAATTTCATTTAAGCGTTCCCGTGCTCTTTTTGCAAGATGCAAAGCCTGTGTGATTTGTTCATGCCCACATGTTGCCAAATTACGCCTAGCAGCATCCAGCGAGGCAAGCAAAAGATAAGAAGTTGACGTCGTGGTGAGCATCGACAAAATGGAATGTACATGGCGCGCGCGCACCAGACCCTCACGTACATTGAGTACTGAACTTTGAGTGAGCGATCCGCCTAGTTTATGCACACTGGTAGCTGCCAAATCACAACCTGCAGCCATCGCTGAAAGTGGGAGTTCAGGATGAAAATGGGTGAGTACCCCATGCGCTTCATCCACCATCACCACAATTCCTCGTGCATGCGCTAGTGTAACCACGCTCTCCATGTCCATCGAAATACCAAAATAGGTGGGATTAATTAATAGAATTGCCTTTACGTTTGGGTACTTTTGAAGACTTTTTTCCACCGTTTCTACGCTGACCCCTTGGGCAATACCTAATTCAAAATCAAGCTCAGGTTGTAAAAAATGAGGGATTGCGCCTGATAGTATCAGCGCTGATAACACTGATTTGTGAATGTTGCGAGGAACCAATATCTCATCTCCAGGTCCCACTACGGACATGATCATCGCCATGATCGCACCGCTTGTCCCCTGTACGGAAAAGAACGTATAATCCGCCCCAAACGCTTGTGCGGCCAACCGCTGTGCTTCATCGATAATCCCCACTGGATGATGCAAATCATCCAGTGGCCCAATATTAATCAAGTCGATACTTAATGCATTTTCTCCCATAAAATCACGAAATTCCACATCCATTGCACGACCGACTTTGTGGCCAGGAATATGAAATTGTAATGGCTTCCTTTGCGCATGCTGCTTCAGCGCAGAAAACAATGGGGTTCTCGATTGATCCCACACCTTCGGTCACCCCTTTTGTTCAAACTTCATCTCAATTTGCTCATTATAACAAAAAACGCATTTGATTTTATTCCACTTAGTATGATTTTTTCATCTTCGGGGAAATTGAACAGTAATGAGTGAAGATTTTGGGGGTGAAAGAACGTGAGCTTCCAAAAAGTTATCATGCTGACTGCTATACTCAGCATGGTTTTGGAACCGATCCACTTGGTGAGTGCCCAAGTGTATACGTTGAATAACTCGGGATTTCCAAGCAGTATTCGTGTGGCAATTAGGGACAATAACACATGGGGAGAGCCTGATCCAAGGGGAGCCATTATTTATGTAAAAACAATTAATTTTGATCTGTACTGTCGCAATGTGCTACCTAATGAATGGTACCCGACATGGCGTCCCACCGCACTGGAAGCAGGGGCCATTGCAGTAAAAATGTTTGCGTGGTATCACCATCTTCACCCTGTAACCATTGGCGGGTTTACTTTCGATGTGGACAATACGGTCAATTTTCAACTTTATCGGGATCAATCAAATCAAGATTCGACAGATACCGCCTATTATCAAACGAGACAACTAGCTTATGTCAATCCCAATCTGGAGATTACAGAACTGCCGTACAGAGCAGGATACCAAAATAGTCCCAATTGGCAATACAGGAATGCGCAAAAGATGGCACAATGGGGATCTGAATATCTTGCTGAATTAGGAAGGTCCCCCTACGACATCCTTAATTTTTACTACTCAGGTAAACTTATGACGAACATTCCAAAAGTGGGGGGGCTTTAATCATGTTTGTACGCAAACGCCTCCATCATCTTGTATTTTCAATTGCGCTGACGATTATGCTCTCTGCTGCATTAGTGCCGTCCTGCCTAGCACAATCCATGGCGCATGCAAAACAACAAGATTCGCAATACGACCCCGTGGTGCGTGGATCAAAAACTGGGTATTTACGAGTAAAAGTAATTGACGGTCGCACCATGGAGCCCCTTGCAGGCGCTGAAGTAGTTATTATTGAGAACAACAAACGCTATCACACGGGCAAAGACGGTTTGACACCATGGATTGCGGCACCCGTCATCCGCAGCGCACGCTATCGTTTATTGGCCAATGAATTACACGGACAACTTACACTTATTTCTTATAAAAATGGGTACCGTGACTCCATTCACTCTGGTGTAAAAATGAATGAAGGTGCCACGACAAAAACTACCATTTGGCAATATAAAATCATGTCAACCGATTCCACCCGGGTTGAACCGGTTTTTTAC
>JAJZCJ010000039.1 GCA_021846145.1 Bacillota bacterium | reverse complement strand
TAAATCGGACGGGGTTATCTTCGAGGATAATGAAGGGGATCGGCGATTAGTGGTGACGCCATGACGAACATCACTGAACGCTTATCCAAGACAGTACGTGATTTACCACCTTCAGGGATCAGGCGCTTTTTTGATTTGGCCAATCAAATGCAGGATGTCATCTCGCTTGGTGTTGGTGAACCTGATTTTGTTACGCCATGGCATGTGCGTGAGGCGAGTATTTATGCGCTTGAGCGTGGCTATACATCGTATACTGCAAATGCTGGTCTGCTGGAACTGCGCAAAGAAATTAGTCAATATTTGCAGAAATTTCAGCTTGATTACGATCCAGAAACTGAAATATTGGTGACCGTCGGTGGCAGTGAAGCGATTGATCTGTCCCTGCGAACACTGCTTGAACCTGGGGAAGAAGTGCTGATTCCAGAACCAACGTATGTTTCCTATCGCCCGTGTGCGCTGTTAGCGGGTGGTGTGCCCATAGTGGTGCCAACCGTGATGCAAGATGATTTTCGTCTCACAAAGGATGCGCTTTCTAAAAAATTATCAAGTAAGACCAAGGTGCTCGTCATGTCTTATCCCAATAATCCCACTGGTGCTGTGATGGGAGAAGCAGATCTGCGAGATGTGGCAGAGTTAGCGATACAACATGATTTTTTTGTGGTGACAGATGAGATATATGCAGAACTTTCGTATGGAGAACCGCATCACAGTATCGCAGCCATTTCTGGGATGAAGGAGCGCACGATCCTCGTGAGCGGGCTGTCCAAAGCGTACGCCATGACCGGATGGCGCATCGGTTATGTTGCTGCCCCACGTGAAATCATGCAAGAACTTGTGAAAATTCATCAATATACGATTCTTTGCGCGCCTGTCATGGGTCAGATGGCGGCGATCGAGGCGCTGCGATTTGGGAGTGTTGAGCGAACGCGCATGGTGGAGAGCTACAATGAAAGACGTCGATTGATTGTCAACGGTTTTCAAAAAATTGGTCTTGATTGTCATGAACCAAAGGGCGCATTTTATGCTTTTCCTTCTGTGCAGGCGTTTGGTCTGTCTTCAGAGCAATTTGCCGAAGGGTTGCTACAAGGGGGGCAGGTTGCGGTGGTGCCAGGGCACGTGTTTGGGGAATCGGGAGAAGGGTTTATCCGGGCATCCTATGCCACGTCGGTGGACAACATTGAACGCGCGCTGGAGCGTATCGATCGCTTTGTGCACAGCTATCGACCCCAAGGGATATAAGTGATGGATGAACGCTGGTTGGCCTATCTTTACTATTTTAATGTGCAGCAAGACTACTTTGAATGTCACGAATATGGGGAATCGCTGTGGCTGGATAGCGGGCGACCTGAGGCGTTAAAAGGGATGATTCAGGCGGCTGTGTGCCTGTATCACTTAGAGAACGGCAACATTAGGGGCGGTTATGCGATGTGGTTACGGGCTAGACAGTTTTTGCAAGCGGTAAAGCCTGTCTACATGGGCGTTGATATCGAGCGCTTGATCGAGCAAATCAACGCCGTGTATGATCGCGTGCCAAAAGCTTGGCGAGAACTGGTGGTCGCTGGTCAGGATGTGAAGACACTTGATTTACCGATTGTACAGTTGCATCTGGTAGATCAGAATTTGGCGCGTCAACTCACACATTTTGTGCCTAATGAATGAGCAAAGACATGATGATTCCAAGCACAGTAGCGATGGGAAGGGTTAGCGCCCAGGCGACATAAAGCTTGATGACTTTTGGACGATTCAAATGATGATGGCGAAGATCGTGGCCAACGCCAATCAGGGCACTATCGATCGTCTGTGTGGTGCTGACCGGTCCACCTAACAAGGCAGCCCCCATCACCACTAATACAGAGGTGAACTGAATGGTGGCTACATGTTTGGGTTTAAGTTCATAAAAGGCGTGTCCGATCGTTTGTGCAATGCGATTGCCACCAAGCATGGCTCCAATCACCCAAACGATCGTTGAACTGATGACCAAGACGAATGAGATGTGAAAATGTGGGGATATTCGTTCGATCATCAATAGTGTTGCCGCCAGTCCTATCGCCTTTTCCGCATCATTAGCACCATAAGCTAGCCCTTGTAAAAAGGACAGCACATACGACAGCGCCCGCCACGTTTGCTCCCACTGGGAGAGTTTTGTTTTGCGGATGCGGCGTTCTATTTTATATAGCAGTTCCCCAGCAACGAAACCAAGTGTCACGGAGATCACGATCGACAAGATGGTCATCCACAAGCCGTGCCAGTGAATAGCGTGCAGTCCAAGCCGAAAGCCAGCAGCACCGATCAGCCCTCCCACGAGCGCTAGGGAGGTGCTCGTGGGAACGCGTGCAAACCAACTTAGTACGAGGGTGGCAAGCGTAGCTAGCAGCGCATTATTTAAAATATATACATCATTGGGCTGTAAAAGAATGATGTTGTTGCCAATGGTGTCTGCCACTCTGGCACCTAAAATAAAAGGCCCAATTACAATGCCTGCAAGCAGTAGAGCAAAGATGACTTTCCATTTGGAACCAGCGTGCTCTACTAATCCAATCAAGTTGCCGCCATCATTCCATCCGGATATTCCCTGAAAAATAATTAACAATACAAAAGCAAAAATCATGATAATTCCTCATTTAATCTTGATAAGATCTAACAATATCAGAACTGCCAATGACGCCGCACGCTACGTCGTATTCGTCGACGATCAATAAATACGTCGTGTTTAGTTCATTCATCAGCGTACTTGCTTCGCTTAACGTGGCATTCCCGTGTATTTTTCCGATTTTGGCAGGTAGTAGCTCTTGCAACAGGGCGTCTTCTTTACCTAGTTGCATGTTTTCAAGAATCTGCGATTTGGCCACGCTGCCAAGTATTGTGCCGTCTCTGTCTTTTACTGTGACAAACCATTCGTTTGTTTTCTGAATGAGGGCTAGTGCTTCTCCTAGTGTTAATTTCCCGTCTAAAGTCAGTCTGTCATTTTGCATCGCTTCTGCAACGAGCACAGCAGACAAATGGTCAGGATTGCGTTTGCGCAAGATATCTAGTCCGCGCCTTGCTAATTTCATCGTATAAATGCTTTCTCTTGATATTTTGGAAGAAACGGCGGTTGCAATCACTGCCGCAAGCATTAAAGGGAGAATGAGCTGATAGTTTCCGGTCATTTCAAAAAGCATCACCATCGCCGTAATTGGTGCGTGTGCAGAGCCAGCAAATACGGCTGCCATGCCCACTGCTGCAAATACGCCATCACTTACTGGTAAATGGGGGAATATCATCTTCAAGATAAGTCCATAGGCACCCCCCAGCATAGAGCCCATGAATAGTCCAGGGGCGAATACCCCACCTGAGCCACCCGATGCGAGAGTGAGGGAGGTCATAAACAACTTTAGGATCAGTAATACGAACAACGAACTGAGTACAATGTGGTTGGTCAGCGCGTTCTCTACGGTCGGATAGCCAACGCCAAATAACTGAGGATAAAAAAATCCGACAATTCCTAGCCCAATGCCACCAACGGCAGGCATGAGCCATTCCGGTATTTTTTTGAGCCGATCAAACAGATCCTCAAATAAAAACAGCACTCGAATGTAAGCCACACCATATAATCCGCCGATTACCCCAAGGATAGCAAACAACAATAGGATAAAAAACGTTCCCGCAACAGTGTAATGAGGGAGTGGGAATGAGGCAAAATTGCCAAAATAAAATCTACCGATTGCAGCTGATATCACCGACGAAATCACGATGGCGCTGACATTAGTTAATTCAAAGCTGCCGAGAATAATTTCAAAAGCAAACAACGCTCCGCCGATTGGTGCATTAAAAGTGGCGGCGATGCCAGCCGCAGCCCCACAGGCTACTAGCGTCTTAATGTTCCGTTCGTTGACACCGAGTAATTGTCCGAGCGTTGAGCCCCAAGCAGAGCCAATTTGCACGATTGGACCTTCACGCCCAACGGAACCACCTGAGCCAAGTGAAATTGCTGAAGCCAGCGCCTTGAAGATGACGATTCGCGGACGAATGATGCCTTTATTTTGCGTAATCGCTACCATGACTTCTGGCACACCATGGCCTTTTGCTTCACGGGCAAAAAAGTAGATGATCGGTCCGACTATTAATCCGCCGATGATGGGGACAAAAAAAGACCGGATTCCGTGAAAGGAAGCCAGTTGTACTTGCGTTTGATGAAAAAATAAAAATGTAAATTGGACAATCATCCAGCGAAAGGCAACTGCTCCATACCCACCTCCTAGTCCAATGATGGCCGCATAAATAAGAATGGTGATTTGTTCAGATAATACCCGTGTCATTGCGCGATGCAAAGAAGAAAGCATAATACATGAACCCCCGTGACAGTATCATAAAACAAGACCGCGCAAAAGATCGCAGTCATTGAAATAAATTTTTAATATAACAGTATCATTATCAATCATTCAAATCAATATCAGGGATTTTCATTGTTGAACTATGTGACAAGGCAAGCCCTATGCGAGCCTTGTCACATGGGGAGTTACTTTATAAAAGCACAGATTCTTTTTCTTTGGACCAATTTACCCAGCGAGTGGGAAGTTGCCCTTCTTGGCGGAGGATCTTATTGACCCAAACGCCTGCTTGTGCCCCTTCACCAATAGCAATCATGGCTTGCTGAGTATGAGCGACGATGTCGCCTACTGCCCATACTTCTGGCACATTTGTTTGTTTCGTACGCGGATCTACGGGGATATGCCCATTTTCTAAGGTTTCCACACCCAACTTCTTGGCCAATTCAGAATGCACGCTGTGCATGCCTAGGGCGGAAAAAACTTTATCACTTTCAATGACGGTGCCATCTTGTAAAATGACTTTTTCAATTCGTTCGCGATCTTCACCGACAAATTCCTTTAATGGGCTATTAAATACAGGAATATTAAATTGGTCTAACTGTTTTTTTAGGTCAGCGTTAATGGTGGCATTAGGATCAATATTGACAACTGTAATTTCTTTTGTCCAATTTAAGAGCATTAGTGCCTTGTTGGGAGCCGCATTGCCTTTTCCTACGACAACCACGCGTTTGTTTAGGACTTCAAACCCGTCACAGTCTGCGCAATAATAAATGCCGTACCCCGCCCAGTGATAGACATTGGGTACCTCAGGATGACGATCCATAATCCCAGTAGACATTACAATTTTTCGTGTTCGAATGATATCTATCTGTTCTGATGAACCCGCCTTGTATTCTTTGCGCCGTTGCGCGGTAATTGTAAATAACCCATCGTCGTCTTTGGCAACGTCAGTGGCCACTTTCATTAGAAATTCCACACCGTATTGTTCCGCTTGTGCTTTGCCCTTTTTGAGTAACTCATTACCAGATACTCCATCAGGGTAGCCTAGCATATTCATGTAATTAGGCGTATAAAAAGTACGACCCTTGCTGCGGTCGATAACTAGTGTGTTCCAGCCATAACGACCAGCATGGATAGCGGCTTGTAAGCCCCCCACGCCACCGCCAATAATCACGACATCGTATAATTTTTCCATAGTCATCCCCTGCATCAAGTTTAGTCTGTCACATGTATGCAGTATAACATGATTCAATATACCCATTGGGGTATATTGTTGAATTCCTTGTAATTGTCACAAAATATACACAATTTCTATATTTTGCGGATAAACACAAGTAATCCGCCGATGGTCAATAATACTAAGGTGGGGATTAGATTCCAAATGCCGCTAAAGACGGTCAATAACAAGGCGGTTATGGCGGCGAACAAGGCCATTTTGCGTCGCCAGAAAGGATATTTGATCACCCCATCCCAATCGGCTGTTTTATGAAAGCTCACGGCAATAAAGACGATGGCATAGGGAATCAGCGCAGTTAATGAACTGGCAGCAATAGCTTCTGAAAAAAATGGCAAAAACGCGATTGCGGTCACGATCAGGCCAATTACAAAGGGGATCAGTCGATGGAATTCACCCTTGAATGTGCGTATTTTCTGTGGTGCAAAAAGTAGGCCATCGCGTAGTAAAGACTGTGTAAGTGCGGCGGTGGAGATGATCCAGGATAGGAGCGAACTGGCGACGACAGCAATCGCACCCCAAGCGATCGCTAGCCCAAGCCAAGGATTAAACTCGTCACCTAAGAGTACTAACGGATTTGCCTGTGTGGTGATGAGATGAGTGGGGAGTGCCCAAATCGCTGCAAAAGCAACTAGAATATAGAGCAAGCCAACTAGAGTGGAACCAATCAGCATGCCACGTCCTAATGACAAAGAGCTTTTATATGATCCACTAGTTACTGCTACTGCTTCCCATCCTGAATAAGTCCAAAATGCATAAAACGTGGCCAACCAGATTGGGTTTCCCCAAGCCGGTACAAGCATTTGCGACAGACGATGACTCTCGCTACTGCCTGGGGTGTGAATCAGGTGCCAAAAGCCATGGCTCATGCCAAGTACAATGCTGAGTAGGAGCAAAAGCAGGGTACTTGCGGTAAGTATGCGCGAAACCATCATACCTACGTGGATTCCTTGCGAGGTGATCAACACAAGTACCGCCATGATGAATAACCCTATCAGGGACGCATCCGGTACCCCCATCTGCATGAGCATGTGTATCAGCGCAGTAAGCAAGGCAGTGGCGGCACCAAGCGCTGATAACCAGAATGACCAAGCGACAAATAGCCCTAGACGCTTATTCACATGGTCGCGTAAAAACACATAAGGGCCGCCGGATTCAGCGAGCATACCCGTCAAATCACTGAATGTAATCGCCATTGGAAAACTGAGTAGGACAATGAATACCCACGCCCACAAGGCTTCTACACCTGCTGTTTTCACGGTAAGGGCAAAAATAGTAAAAATCCCTGCTCCAACCATACTGCTGACTGTCAGGGTAATAGCATCAAGCGTGCCAAGTGTTCGAGTAGATGGTGAATTTTTGATTGTCATAGAGAAAATTCTAGCTGACTTCATGCAAAGAATGCAAGTGTAAAGTATTTTAGTATATGGTTTGCGCGTTTTCCTCATCGATTACGATTTGTAACACTTCATGAAAACGTAACGCGTGCACAATTTCCCGCTCCCGCAAGAAGATAAGCCCGTCCTGCAAATCTCGGTCATCCGTCAAATCAATCAGTTTTTGATAAACAGAGCGAGCTTTTTCTTCGGCAGCGATGTCTTCGTACAAATTAGCAACAGGGTCGCCCTTTGAAGCGATATACATCGCGCTAAAAGGGACCCCGTTGCCATCTAGGTAAAATAGATCATGGCCATGATCCACATAGTGTGCACCCAACCCTAAGTTGCGCATTTCATTAGGTGTTGCACCATCAAGAAGTTTGTGCACCATGGTAGCAATGATCTCCAAATGAGCGAGTTCTTCTGTGGCAATATCGGTAAGCATGGCGATGGCTTTGCGGTTTTTCATGCCATAGCGCTGATTCATATATCTCAGTGAAGCAGCAAGCTCTCCATCTGGTCCGCCATATTGTGTGATCAAAAATTTAGCCATGCCCACGTCTTTTTTTCCGACGCGAACAGGATATTGCAACCTCTTTTCATAGATCCACATATTATCTCCCCCAGCCTAGACACTTGCTTACAGCCTATGCCCAAAACAACCAGAGGTGAATGTGATCAAGGATTATGTCGCAATTGGTTGAAGCAACAAATCGTCAAACCAAGCGGCTTGCTTCGGTAAGTCATAGACCATGAACTTGCCATAATTGTTTTTGTCTCTGGCTTGGTGATATTTTAGATAAATTTTACTATCCGCGACACCTACAATTTCAATTTTCCCAGATGCATGACTCATGACATATTTTGCACGTTTTCCAAGTCCTGATGTTCTTGCCTTTGCTTGTTCAATAATATGGTACGCTCTTTGAAAAGGGACGACAAAACTAGAGTTGCCGGCGACTGGGCGATTTTGGAAAATATAGTAAGGTGTGATTCCTGCCCAGGACAATTTGTCGAGCAGTTCGGAAAGAACAACAGGATCGTCATTGATGCCTTTGAGTAAAGGCGTTTGATTGACAGTGATGACACCTGCTTTTTGCAAAGCGGCAACCGCTTTTAAGGCATGTGGAGTGAGTTCGCGTGGGTGATTGAAATGGGCCATTTGGTAAATTCTCGCATATTTTTGCGAATATTTTGCGAACACTTGCAAAAGCTTTTCATCTTCATAGATTCGCATCGGATTAAAAGCAGGTAACTTGGAACCAAAGCGAATGATTTTTACATGTGGGATGCTACGCAACTTGCTGAGAATTTGCTCAATTTTGTTGGTCGCAAGAATTAAAGAGTCACCTCCGGTAAGCAATACATTGTTGATCTCTGGATGAGCTCGGATGTATTCAATACCTGCATCAATATTCAAGGAAGTTTCGTGTACGTCGTTTTTAAACAGCCGCTTACGAAAACAGAACCGACAATAAGTTCCACATACTTCAGACACGAGCAATAAGGCAGTGGTCGTATATTTGTGTTGGCACCCGGGCACGACGTAATTTTGATGTTCTTCAGAAGGGTCTAACTTTCCGTATTCATCTAGTTCGCTGCCACTTGGTATTGCTATTTTGCGAATTGGGTCGTTAGGGTCGTCCCAATTGATCAGCCCTTTATAATATTCATTGAGGCGAAAAAGATAAGTTTCCGATATGGGTTTTAATCGTGATTGTTCAGCGACAGAGAGTTCATTGATCTGGGTAAGATGGGTGTAGTATTTCGGCAACATCAATAATCCTCCTTCAAAAATAGGAAGAAGGAAACGGGGGTAATAATGCGTGTAGAGGTGAAAACAAGCATAGCCAACTCATGCCTGCATCAATTAAAATATTCCCCTACCTTCAACGCTTACGAAGTTAGCTGTCGGATTCGGGTGGAAAGTTCACCCTACCAATCGTACTTATCAGGGATAACGATTGGATTCACCCCACAAAACTTGGGTCCCCCGCTTCTTTTCTTCAAAGAATTCAGCGCATTTATGGGAAATGCAACTCAAGTCTACTCCATCAACTCAGTGTTGTCTATGTGGAAAAAATTATACTGTTGGAACATAAGCGCAAGCTGGGTCTTCTGCCAGTGGATCACCACTATGGGCAAACGCGCGTGCCCTTGAACCGCCACATAGATCTTTGTAATCACATAATGCGCAGCGACCTGTAAATTCCGCATTGCGGATTTGCTTCATCACAGGTTGAGAACGATAAATGGTGGCGATGTTTTGTTCGCGAATATTTCCCAGTGAGAGCGGCAGGAAACCAGCGGGATACACCGTTCCGTCGTAGGAAACAAACACGATCCCTTTGCCATCTCGGGTCTGACTAGTCTGTGCTTTGGGAGCGGCAGTGGCATCACCAAGTCGGTGTACAAGATCAGTTGCCAATTCCCTGTAAAGGCTACCAAGCTGGTAATGGGAGGCCACTTGCTCTGGATTTACTTGGGTATTCAGTTGGTCGCGTTCACGCCATTTGATAATTCGCCTGAAAAATGGGCCTTCCACTGTGCGAACGACAAGGTCATAAGCAGACGCATCGTATAAAAAATGTACTACGTCTTCACATTCAGACGGACTTAGTTCATGGCTGTTTTGGCCGCGACCCACGTGTACAAGGAAAAATACTTCCCATGTTTCCACCCCTATTGTTTTTAAAATTTCAGCAATCGCAGCCAGTTCATTTGCGTTATCGCGCATGACTGCAGTGTTAACTTGGACATGAAAGCCAAGGTCGACTAGTTGTCGTAGTGTCTGCAGTGTTTGTTCAAAGTGTCCAGGTATCCCCCGGATCATTTCGTGTGTAGCAGCTACCGCGCCGTCCAAACTGATCGAAACCATCCTTATTCCGAGCGCCTTCATTTCTTGCATCCGTTCTAGCGTCAGATTCGGTGTCACGCTTGGGGACATGGCGACGGGGATTTCGAGACTTTTTGCATAAGCGACGAGTTCCATCGCGTCCTTTCTCATCAGCACATCGCCACCTGTGAGAATTAAGACGGGATATGGTTTGCCGAATTCAAGTAACGATTGGATAAATTGCTTTCCTTCTTCGTTAGAAAGTTCACCTGGGAGCGGCTCAGCCATTGCTTCAGCCCGGCAATGCGCACAACTTAGTAGGCAAGCACGCGTCGTTTCCCAAAATGCAAGGATCGGTCGTTCGTGATAATTTATGTTTCGCATCTGTTTTCCTCACTTTTTTAAATTATTGTTGTTATGACTACATTACCTCATTTCAGTGATGCAGGTACTATGTGCTTGTGAAAGCGTTATGATAATATCAATCATAGCCTTACTTTTGGCATGTGAAGGGAAGCGGTACCACTTGGAAATAGATCAACTGTTAAACCAAGCCGCGCAACTATTACCTAGCGATTCAGCGATCACCTTCGTTAATACAGAAGGAATTATTACTTTTTATCGTGATTCTGCTCGGTTACCTTTCACATTTCAGATTGGTATGTCTGTCCTTGATCCCATCATGGGCGGGACGGTAACCGCTCAAACTTGGCATCAAAGGCGTTGGACAGTACAAGGGATACAGACAGAATTGCTGGGGTTTCCTTATACGGTCATTGCTTTTCCTGTTTATGACGACCGCGTGTTTTTTCAAGGCATCCTATCCATCGTCTTTCCATTGGATTTTAACCAAGAAATTGAACATTTACGTAATGATAATAATATCATGCAGTGGCTCTTTCGGTTATCTGATGTGCTCTTGTTCCTCGAAAACCCTGCCGAATTATGGCCACAGTTTCGTGATTTATTTATACAATTGATGAACTTAATTGGTGGTTGCTATTTCCTTTTTGTAGACGGAGAAATTACGCATTCTGAGTGCTTTGGGCGCATCCCTATATCAGCATTTTACATGAATATGATTCAAAAGGACGCACAGGATTACTACATACATCAACAAAAACATGGGTTGCCATTATATATAGAATATGAACATCAAACCTTTCAACTGCTTCGCTATAATCTTTCGCTAGAACGTAATAGTGGTGAGGTGGTGTATTTAATTCAGGATACTGGATTAGAAGATCAGAACTTAATGCGTTTTTTACTTGATTATTACCGAATGGCCATTCAACTCATTAACCAGCGCAAGAAACTTCGTGATCAATTGGATTATGACTCGTTGACGGGCATCTGGAATCGCAGAGCGCTCGAGACCCATATGGAAAATTATTTTCTTGATCAAAGTAACAAGCCTGCGGTTTTTGTGCTTTTTGATCTGGATCACTTTAAGTTATTGAATGATACGCAGGGCCATCAAATGGGGGATGAAGCACTACAGTCGATCGCTCTTTACATTCGCAAAGTATTGCGTAAAGGAGACTGGGTGGCACGGCTTGGCGGTGATGAATTTGTCTTGGTTTTGCAAAACACGAAGTGGAGTGAACGATGGATATGGCAAATGAGAAATATGCTAGCAAAAAGCCCATTACGTGAGTACAGTCTGGGTGTTACGGCCGGCATTGTTGAAATACCGCGGGAAGCATCCACTTATCAAGAGGCGTATCGACTTGCGGATCAAAGATTGTACCACGGCAAAAAAAAAGAGGGGAATCATGTGATCTACCAACCTGATCAGGAGGAATGGATTCTGTAACTACCAATAGCTAAAATGGTCAGTATCACTCTTGACAAGAATTTACTTTACATCGACAATATCTTTAATAATAATAGCAGGAATAGTCTAAATATCATTTGTGAAGTTATTTTAGATGAAAGGGAGTTATTAGTAATGCCTGTAGAGATTGAAAATCATGGTGATCGTATCATAGTGAAATTGGATGGACAAATGTATGTTCCAGATGCGGCAATGCTTAGAGAGAGGTTGCTTCAGTTGGTAGAAAAAGGAACACACAGTGTCAATGTGAACATGTCACGTCTAGATTTCATTGATAGTGCGGGGCTTGGTGTACTCATTGGAATTCATAAGCGCTTAATTGAGCGTGGCGGACATATGACATTGACGGGATTGCGAGGGAGTGTTAGGGAATTATTTACTTTAACGCGGTTAGATAAAGTATTTGATATTCAAAATGATCAATAATGGATTTATTTTTTAGTGAGGTGCATAAGCATTAGTAAATATTTGCCTGTTGCTTCGAGTGAGTGGTATTGGACATATTTAGATTATGCATACGATCCAATGGTGATCGCGGACGCTGAAGGGATCATTCTTTGGGTTAACCGCGCATTTACCAGAGTGACAGGCTATGAGCGGGAGATTGCAGTAGGTCATTCTACTAGAATCTTGAAATCAGGTGTGCAAGGTGTTGACTTTTATGAGTCGTTTTGGAAATCTTTAATTTTAACGGGTCATTGGTCAGGTGAGATCTGGAATCGACGTCAAGATGGCTCCTTGTACCGCGAGTGGCTGGAGATATATCCTATTGAAATGCCAGGAGACAATCGATATTACTTTACTGTGTTTCAGGAGATCACCACGGAAAAAGATATTTTATTAGACATTCAAGTGGCAGGAAAATTGCAGAAATCACTTGCTCCTGATTCATTATACCAAAGTGATCGGATACAGATTCGAGCTGTACATAAAGGTTTATACTCTGTGACGGGAGATCTTTATGATTATTTTTGGCTTCAGGATAGAGTGTTTTTTGGATGTGTAGCTGATGTCATGGGACATGGTGTGTCTGCCGCGATGCAAGTAGGAGCGATGCGGGTATTGATAAGAGAGACAATTCAACAGGCACCTACGCTTGGGGAAGCGATGAATCGTCTTAATCAATCTGCTAATTTTTATTTGGCAAATGATACATTTGCTGCTGCACTGTGTTTTGTTTTGGATTTTGATACGATGAAATTTCGTTATGTGTCAGCGGGAATACATACTTTTTTTCACCATGATGGAGAACAACTCCATAAGATTCAGGTGGAGAGCACATACCTTGGTATAACAAATTCAATCGACTTTCAAGAACATACGATCCTTGTGAAACCGGGCGATACATTTTATGTGATGACAGATGGACTATATGATCTAATTGCACCGTCCATTCGGGAATTCCCCATTCAAATAGCTTCCATGAATGAAGACTTCGAGGACTTTCTTTCTCAGTATTTAGTGCAAGATGACATTACCTTGATGATGTTAGAGGTGCTTTAATTCTATAGGTGAATCAGTTGTTCTGTTGTGAGCGGAGAAAATGCTGGTCTCCCATAGAGGTACCCCTGCTGTAGATGATAACCAATTTCCAATAAGTATTGAGCCTCTTCCATTCTTTCCACACCCTCTGCAATACAAGTGGCACCAATTTGATCAGCCGCTTCGGCAATTCTCTTGGCACTCTCCTGCTTTATTGGATATTTTTCGATGTGCTTTACATAGTGCCGATCCAGTTTCACAATGTCTGGCTGCAGTTGATGTAATCTTTTGATGGTGTTCATCCCCTTCCCTACATCGTCCAGTGCATAAGAATAGCCTTGTTCATGATAATGGTCAAGAATTGTTAGCATTTGGGGAAGATCGTCAATTTGTTCGGTTTCAATTACTTCAAACACAATTCGTGCGGGATCTAAATTTAGGTGTTTTGCTTCTGAAAAAGTTGATTGCAAACAGCGCTTTGGTGAATAGATGGACGAGGGAACAAAATTAATGAAAATTTTCGTATCGTCCGGGCACAAATGTCCAGCACGTAATGCTTCCATGCGGCAAAGTCGATCAAGTTGATAAAGCCTGCCATTGTTCTTTGCAGCTTCAAAAAGTTGATCAGGAGGGATGATTTGTTCACTACTCACATAACCTCTAGCCAACATTTCGTGACCGAGAAGATGGAGAGATTTTTGCCTCCATTCCACAATAGGTTGGTACATCATGCGAATTCTCTTTGCTCTAATGATGTCATCAATCCAAGATTTCGGTCTGATTTCTAATAGTTGAGTCCACGTCATTTCGTCGACGATTTTCCATTGCTTTTCAGACATATAATCTGTTAAATAAAATCGCCATTGTTCGACTTGGAAATGTTCCTTCCAATAGGGGGCGAGTTCATATAATGTGAGTTCTGTAAACCAGATGTTGAGCACTTCACTTACGTTTCGTGCATTGTTAGAAAGATAAGCTTGTCGTGGCACTGCCTGATGGACTGATTCTTCATTGTCGAATTGTACAATTATTCCACGCTGATTTTTATGGTTATTAAGGTTAGTGGGCATTGAATAAACTCCTCTCTGAGTTAGCCCAATTTTATTCTTGACACACGATCTATGTCAAATGTTTGTAAAATGTATAGTAAAAAATTATACAAAACTTTATACAAATAGTTGAAGTCGTACTTAATCGGGGTTAGTATAACGATAGAACCAGATCGAGGTATTTTTGTTTAAGGTGGGTGGGTGGTGGAACATAAAGATTGGTACAGTATTCGACATGTGGCTCAGCTAACAGGGTTAAGTACACAATTAATACGCAAGTGGGAGGAACGTTATCACGCCGTTAGGCCCCGACGTCTCGAGAATAGATATCGGGTATACAGCATGAGCGACGTTATGCGTTTAAGACAACTACAAAAGTTAGTTGAAGAGGGATATTCGATTCGCAATGCCGTACTTTTGATCGAACAGCATTCCGTTGATTCTGATGGGGTGCTGACAGATCAAACCGCTCTAAGTTTGCAGGAAGATGTCTCCCCGTATTCAATAAAGCAGACCGAAGCAACACTTTACTTAGAACAGCTTTTTGCTTTAGGTGAGCAAGGGGAAGGTCGTGCAATTCAGAATCTTCTTCAAAAGGTATATTCACAGTATGGACTAAAGTATCTGTCTGGAAATTTGCTAATTCCTTTTCTTTTTGAAATTGGAGAACGATGGGAATCGCACGTGTGGAATGAATACCAAGAGCATATTTCCAGCATCGCCGTGCGCGATTTTTTAATCAAGGCATATACATCACTCCATGTTCCATTAGACGCACCACTACTACTAGCAACCTGCATTCCTAGCGAGCGTCATGAGATCATGCTTTATCTTGCACTTCTTGAAGCGGCTATCAAAGGGTATAAAACAGTATTCCTTGGGGCCAGTCCTGCTCCTCGTGCGCTTGAGGAGGCGGTAATCCATTTACGACCAAAGGTGGTTTTGTTGTCGTTGACCACCATGCTACCTCTTGAAAATAATCCACTCGTGCTCGATGAGATTGATCAATTGGCTTCACGTCATCCGGATATTCAGTTTTATATCGGAGGAAAGGCCGCCAAATTAAGCTTATCAACGAGTGCAAAAAGATGGATTCATTTCGTCGATAGTATCCCACTATTATTTCAGCAACTTGATTCCGGCTACTGGGTTGTGTGTGACTAGTGGGCGTGTTGTGGATGATGAAGGCCTTCAGCCTGACCATTTTCTTCAAGGCTTTTTTCCATCATGGAGGTGGCAAATAAAAGTGATATTAGCCCCACGGTTAATATGACTGCGGCCACCCAGAATGGGATTTGCATACCGAATTTGGGGCCGATGAACCCACTCAGAATAGGTGCGATTGCCGCTCCAGCCCAGCGCAAAAAGTTATAAGTGCCAGAAGAGATTGAGCGAGAAAACGGGGAAATTTCCATGGCGAGCGTAGTAAATAGTGCATTGGCGATCCCGCAAAAAAAACCTGAAATAACAATCACCAATAGCAGTGCATTGCCACGAACCAAAGCTGCAGCGATAAACACAATAATGAGTCCCACAAGATTTACTTGAAGCAATCGCACAGGGCCGAACAGTGGCCGCAACCAGTTCACCACGAAGACAGAGGAGATACCTACAAGAATTCCCCACGCAAAATACGTGAACCCAAGCGCAATACTGCTAAGACCTTTTAGTGTTAAAGGCGAATAAGCGAGTATGGTGAAAAAGGCATAGCTGTATGCTAGTCCAATTAAAGCGTTGGTAAGAACAGCAGGGTGGCGCATGGCGCGAAATAGATCTTTTGCTGATCTTGCTGCTTCCCGATTTGTTTCTTTGACGCTAAAAAAAGTAAATAAAAGTGCAACCAACATTAATAATGATGTTCCATAAAAAGGGAAACGCCAAGAAATTCGTCCCAAAAAGCCTCCGATCAATGGACCTGACGCAATACCTAATCCGAGCGCCGCTTCATATAAGGTGATGGCGGTAGCCATACCTCCGGTGGAAGCACCGACGATGATGGATAATGCAGTCGAAGTGAAAAACGCATTGCCAAGTCCCCATCCCGCCCTAAATGTGGCAAGAATAGCGATGTTGGGAGAACGTCCAGACAAAAAGGCAAAGATAACGACTAGGGACAATCCGATTAGCATGACACGACGTCCGCCCAGCCTAGTTGCAAGTACGCCAGAGATAAGCATTGTGATGGCCATCACTGCGATGTAACTGGTGAATAACCACTCTACCTGAAAGGGAGTGGCTCCCATTGCTTTCCCGATCAGCGGGAGCAGAGGATCGACCACTCCAATTCCCATGAATGCAATCAATGTGGCAAACGCAGTGGCAATTACCGCGGGTGGAAATCTTTTTGACATGATAAAATTCTCCTTAATCATTTCGATATGCGAAATTATAATTAGTATTTTATCATGAGCAGATATTGGATGGCTAGCCCTGGCATGTTCTAAATACGAACGATGCCCAGGGCTGGGGGCTTAGTATTAACGATATTCCCATGGCCAAGGCTGTTCCACCCAGCCTTCCCTGTTGATCGTGCGGTCGTCGCCAAACCCGATTAATGGACCAACTTGCCGTTCATAGGCTTTACGTAATGCTCGCATTCTGTTGGCAAGTGTGGCGTAATCTTGTAAAGCGTCAGCGTCTTCGGGGTGTGAATCTAGATATAATTGTAACTCGAGTGAAGCAAAACCCGTACTTTGCAAGTCGCGCATCAGATC
>JAJZCJ010000038.1 GCA_021846145.1 Bacillota bacterium | reverse complement strand
GAGCGTGCCGTGCGCATCCACCACGTCTGCCAATGCCACGACCCTGCCAATCATCGGGATCTCCTCCTCCTGAAGTCCCCTTGGGTAGCCGCTACCATTCCACCACTCGTGATGCGTCATCGCCGATTGAATCGCATACTCAAACTGTTGTTCGTGTCCATGATGGAAGGCCTCCATGTTGCGATATAACGTATTAATCATGTCGCCACCCACAATCGCATGATGCTGGACATAGGCTCGTTCTGCATCGGTGAGACGCCCTGGTTTAAACAGCATTTCCTTTGGCACCGCCGCCTTGCCAATATCGTGCACAACGCTTGCGGCCTCGATTAAATCAATGTCCGCCTCCGGAATCATCCCTGATTGGTACGCCATTTCCGCGATCCAACGTGCTAATTTCGATACACGACCCACATGGGCATCCAGCTCCGGGTCGTTCCATTCAGCGATTTTGGCCATGGTATGCAGAAAAATGCCCTCTACCGTTTGCAATGATCCAATCGACGACGCACTCGCTACGCTTAACTGTTCAATCGGTTGATGCAAGGAGACATACACTCTCTGCCCTTCGACTTCCAGCTTTATAATCGTCAGGGACACGACAAGATAACGTGATTCCTTGAGGTGTCTATTAACTAACACTCCCGACCAAGCACCCTGATTTTGCAAACGGGTATTCAAGTCATCATAAACAGAACGTGCAGTCAATCCTGACTTCATCATACTTGGGTTGTGAATATGTTCATCCTCACGATCTGCCCCATATATATCCATCCATTGCTTATTATAACACAACACATGGCGTTGCATATCAGCAATTAATACGGCAATAGGCCACGCTAACACATCGGAAAATGTCATTCTCCTCCCTACTTTCGTCACTATTCTACCATAAAACAGCAAGTTTTATATCTTAAATTGCGTCAACTGGTGCTGCAACTCCTGCGCCTTTTTACTCAGCGCCGTGGCGGAAGCAGTGATTTCCTCCACCGAAGCGAGTTGCTCTTCGGAACCAGCCACGATTGTTTGTGACTCTCGGTTTGCCGTCTCTGCGATGTTCGCCATTTTCACCATCGCTGATGTCATCTCTTTGGTCGTCACGGAAATTCCCTCGGAGGCTGCTGTCACTTCCTGCACCTGACGAGATACATTTTGCGTCGCCTGTAAGATCATCGCAAATGCCTCGCCCGCTTTTTCGATCACACTCATTCCGTGCGTGGCCTCCGTGCGCACCTGTGCCATCGAAGTGACCGACTCCGTCGTATTGAATTGAATCGCCTGAATAATTTTAGTGATTTCACGCCCCGAAGCGGCAGACTCCTCGGCGAGTTTGCGCACTTCCTCTGCCACCACGGCAAATCCTTTGCCTTGATCCCCCGCCCTAGCCGCCTCAATGGCTGCATTGAGTGCGAGTAGATTCGTCTGCTCTGCAATTCCGGTTATCGTTTCAATGATTTTTCCCACTTGTTGCGAGAACTCATTTAACTGTTGCAAGGAAGCAGAACTGGAACGCACCGCTTCGTTAATCGCTCGCATTTGCGTTACCGCATCGCCAATCGATTGGTTACCCTCCTTTGCCATCTGTGTCGTTGCTACCGACGACTCGGACACCTGCACCGTCGTATCTGCTACGTATTGAAGATTCGCAGCAATACCTTGCATCGCAGTGACCCCTTCGCTGGTGGTGGCCATTTGTTGATTCGCCCCTTCGGACACCTCTTGGATGGAGACTGAAATTTGTTCCATCGCCCTAGAAGTTTCCTCTGCGCTTGCCATCAATTGTTCCGATGCCGCCGCGACATGTTCAGACGTTTCTGCCACGTTTCTAATTAGCAGTTTGAGTTGACGCGCCATGTCGTTCATCGCACTAGATAGCGTGCCGATTTCATCGACGCGCGTCACCGTCATCGGTTCTCCAGACAAATCTCCCTCCGCAATTCGCTTTAATTGCCGCGAAATGACTGGAATTGGGGCGACTACCCGACGGAAATAGAACACCAAGAATACATTTAACAAAATGGCCACAATTGCACCCAGCAAACTCGTCGTCTGTGAGAACGCCGCGCTTTGCACCGTCGATTCGGACGAGGTTGACATTAACCGAGAAGCCGATTGTTGCAAGGCCATCAAATCATTGGTAAACACATTCGAGGCGTTCCCGTTATTAACAAGAATGTTCGCGACGGCTGCACGACTGTTGCCTTTGGCCACTTCGGACTGTGCCTGATGAAAATACGCCTCATACGGCACCGAAGCTTGTTGTGCCAAGCGTATTTGTTGGCGAATCGCAGCATTCGGAGCCATCGCCACCAATTTCTGCAAATCCGCATTCATCGTTCGCTCGCCCTGTACCACCACTGGTAACGTACTGCTCGCAAGAGACTGGTACCCCGGAGTGGCAACGCCCGCGATCCACACATTGGCCTGTCCATCCATCGTGTAAAACCCGTTTTCCATCAAGTCATTGACCGTTTGAGAAAAAGTAAGCACCTTGGTTTTTAATTCGATAGCATTCGTGGTAATGCGGGAATTAAAATAATAAACAGAGATCAAATTTCCAAGTAGCAGCACCAAAATGACCACGATCACCCCCGTCACGCGCGCCACAAAACTTTGTTTCCAAGCATTCATCCTTACATCCCCCTATAGCCCCATGCATCCTTTTTTGTGCCTGTCGCGCAAATGATTTAAGGCATGGATGTTTTCCACAATCCCCCGAACTTCTGTCATTGTGGCCGACAATTCTTCAATGTTAGCCGATAATTCCTCAGATAAGCCCGAATTGTTTTCTGCTCCCTTTTCCACTTCTCGTGCCGATTCCTGAAGTCCTTGAATTTGCGTGGCAATCCCTTTTGCAGAGTGTTTGACTTCATCGGCCAAATGTCTAATCTCATCTGCTACCACGCCAAATCCTCGGCCAAACTCTCCCGAATGTGCCGCTTCAATGGCTGCGTTAATGCCCAGTAACTGAGTCTGAGAGGAGACCATCATGATGAGATTTCTTGCCTCTTCCATTGATTTGGCTTGTTCAAAAATTTGTGCCGACACTTGCACTTGGGATTCTGTACGATGCGAAAGTGCCTCAGCTGCCTGTGCTAGACTGATGGATACCATTTCTACATTTTTGACAATCTGCGTCATTCGATCCAACTCTCTTTGGACTTCTGCGGTGCGCGTCGTAATATACCAAGCCATCCCGCCCATCACTTTGCCATCATTATCAAAAAGGGCACTGGCAAATCCGACATATCCTTTTCCTAAAGTAGAATGTGCCAAATCCACTTCGTGCTTGATACACTTTCTACTCTTCATGGCTTCGGCCACCACCCAATTGGGGTTGATCGGTTCCCCCTCGCGAATTCCTAAATCAAATTCCTGCGCAAAGCCAGAGAAAATCACCTTTTCTGTATCACAAACCACAAAACATGTCGTCTCTGAAAGTTGAAACATCGGAAGCATAATCGGAGCCAACGCTAACGCACAATCTAATGTATTCATTGGTATTCATCCCCTACCTTATAAAACCAGCATGTGAAAAATTCTCATCAACAATAAACATTAACAAATCATTCCCACTATTCACTCATATTAATATTAATGCTTAATATTTATTGTTGATTTTGTATTTATTCTATGGTGAATATACCGTAATTGATAGGTTCTATTGAACTGTACACACATAGTTATTTTGAACTACACGGCTAAAAATCAAGCTACATACAACAATATGGGTTATACTTATCCAAGTATTGGCTATGCGCATGTGAAGCTGGCGAAAGATGTGGTTTTTGAGTCTCCCAATGACGGAATCATCATACTTGACAAGAATTACACTATTATTGATTTCAACATTTCAGCGGCATCTATTTGCTCCACTTTACTGAAAAACGCAATAGGAAAACATGCCCAAGCGGTGCTCGGAGATTATCACGGATTATATGAAGGGGAATGGATAAAAGTCACAGCCAGTCTAGGAATCACAGGGGTTCCTGCTGCAACCTTCGGGACTGTGTGCGTTCGATGTAGCACATCCAATTTTCGCCACAGGAATTCCTCGCTGATTGCCTAGTGCCATCAGCGCATGACGAACTAGTTCTGCTATTTCTTCATGCCGCGTTTAATTTCTTTCGCTAGCGCTTTTCGTGCTTCGCTGGCATTCAGCCCACTCGTTGTGGTACGCCGTTTTCTGGTGTCACCTGCACCTGTAACCGCTAATTTTTCTTCACGTGTGGACTTTTTCGGTTCTTGCAATGCTTCCGCTTCTTTGCGTTTACTCGCGTAGTAATGCTCGCGAATATCAGCCACTTCATCGTCTACGTATTCATACTTGATCGAACGATCTCGACGATCTAGTGCGGATACTTGACTTGGTATGTTTTTCTTTGCCACGACGATTACCTCCTCCTTCAAAAAAGGCACTCATCAAACATCGGATTTTCGGGTGCGCCCTGGATAGAACATCATCGCTAATGCGACTTCACTTTGTTTGGCGGTGATTTTATCTGCTTGCAATCGGTACACCCCCACATGACTACCCGCGCCCGACACGTAAGATTGAACATGGCCAGCAGGCAGCGGCGTATCATAATACCTTGGGACTATTGCCCATGAGTGTAGCCTTTCTCCCTGCCTGCGCCCCGTGTATATAGATAGCATCTTGATACCATAGATAATTCAATGGAACAACATAGGGTTCATCCCCATCCACCAGCCCCAAATATCCCACCCGGCTGGATAACAACAGGTGTTCTATGATTCCTTTTTCGGTGACAGCCATATTCTGTTTGCGAATACCATTGGATGTGATATTGAGCATAAAACACCTCCAGGAGTAATATAATTCCACAATTAGTCGCCACTCGACAACCTATTTACTCCATTATACTGCTACAGGCAATTTCAGTACACGGACTACGTATGCGGTGTGCTATGTTTTGGCTGGACGACTCTACGTATATCCGGACCGTTTCCAAATCAACAACCAAGAACTTTTCACGAAGTAATAATCGAGATGGTTGACCGTATGCACAGTCGCGCATAGAAAGTCACCCTGCAGGGCGAGCTTGCAGGTTTGCCCATGTGGAAAATCCACCTCAACACTATACCGAGAGAATTTTCACCACTGCCTCCATCACATGGAATACAAACTATTGACGAGACATATGGAGGATAAAAATACATTTATTTTGAAAAATGCCTTTTATGTGGATGAAAAAAATTCAGCCATTGGATCATGCTGATTGTGAGCAAAATAAATTTTTACGTTAATATCCTTAAAGGGCTTGATCGTCTCTTGATCGACACGAGAATCTGTAATAATGGTTTCCAAGTCATTTACATCCATCACTTTTGCAAAATCTCTTACCCCAAACTTCGAATGATCGACCAGCAAATAAACCTGATCGGCAATCATGCTCATCCGCTGTTTGATCATCGCTTGCAATTCATTGGAATCACTCACACCATAATCTAAATGAACGCCTTTACAAGAAATAAAAGCTTTGTTGACGTGGTACTTGCCAATCGTCTCTTCAGCAAGTGGCCCTATAAAAGACATGGAAGTCGCCCGTAGAATTCCCCCTGTTGCAATTACTTCAACCTTTGCTTTTGTACTTAATTCTTGCACAACACGAATCGAATTGGTCAATACACGCAATGGCATATCAGGCAACACCCGAGCCAAATACCAAGCAGTCGTGCTTGCATCCAGTGTAATTGAATCGCCCGGATTCACAAATTCCAATGCGCTTTTGGCAACTTCGATTTTCTCTTCCGAGTTCGTTTCTTCGCGAACCAAGTAAGGTATATCCCCGGGATCTTCTTCAATACGTACAGCACCGCCGTGGCTCCGAAGCAGTTTCCCTTCTTCCTCCAATAAATCCAAATCTCTTCGGACCGTCTCCGGTGTCACATCAAAAACCCTACTAATTTCAGCAACGCGAATGCTCCCTCGGTCATTCACAAGTTCGACAATTCGTCTTTGCCTCTCTAAAGCCATCATGGAAAAACACTCCTATTGTTATGCTCACACCTCTTTGTTGCTTTAAATCGATTCTTTGTTATGCAACTACCAACTACTGCCCCCTACGCCGCGTGCATTGATCGTTTCTTGATAACCACTTCTATAATAAGCCTGAATCGGGTCAATAGGTAATCCTTGCTCCTCCCTCATCACACTCAAAAGCGGAGCCACATCAAATTCAAACGCTTTTCTCACAGATGCCTCAGCGCCCAGCACATCATTCTTGGCTTGTGACGTTTCCACTTCATGAAAATCAATCAACAACGCTTTTGCGTATTGCACCTGTATATTAAGAATAGAACGAATCATCGCGGGAATTTTCGGTTCAATGGCGTGACTCTGATCAATCATGTACGAAATTGAACTCGCGACACGACGAACTTCCGGATTCGAATCGATAGCAGCATCCAGAATTTGATAGAAAATAAGAAACAACTCATAGGGGTTAATCGCCCCGACAATCAAATCATCATCAGCATATTTGCGGCTATTAAAGTGGAATCCACCCAATTTTTCTTCATCAATCAAGTATGACACGATGTGTTCGACGTTGGTTCCCGGCGCGTGATGCCCTGTGTCCACAAGTACCTGGGCTTGCGAGCCGAGTTTCTGCGCCATGTTGTATGCCATTCCCCAATCCGCCAAGTCTGTATGATAAAAGCCTGGTTCAAAAAATTTGTATTCGATCAACATCCGCATATTCGAATCCAGCGCTTGATACGTCTCTGTTAAAGCCTCATACATCCACTGTTTTCTTTGGCGAAGATGACCTTGACCAGGATAATTCGTACCATCAGCAAACCACAAGCTCAAAATGTTTGAGTCGACCATTTTCATGATGTTCACACACTCGAGCAGGTGATCCGTCGCCTTGCGACGAATTCGAGGGTTCACATTCGTCACACTGCCCAGCATGTATTCATCATCTTGGAACAGATTGGGATTGACTGCCCCTATTTTTAATTCATTGGCGTAAGCGTGAAGCTTCAATTTTTCAAAATCGTCCACTTTATCCCAAGGAATATGAACTGCGACAGAGGGACAAGCGCCGGTCAAACGATGCACAATAGCAGCATCATCAATTTTTTCAAAAGAATTTCGAGGAATTCCCATTTTTTTGAACACCTTAAAGCGCGTGCCTGAATCCCCATATCCCCAAGACGGTGTTTCGATCACAAGCGCTCTAATTTTCTGCTTGACTTCATTTAAATTAATTCCCCTTGCCGCTTGCTGTTCCTCGAACAACAGATAAGCTCGATCACTCTGATTTCCCATTTGTACCAAAATCCCCTCTCTTCAACCCTTTTCTCATCACCGTGGGAATGCCGCAGCCACACCGCCATCCACCGTCAATATGCACCCTGTGGTTTTCTCAGCACGCGAGGAAGCAAAGAACAGGATCCCTTGCGCAATATCGTCGGTAGAAATGTTCACATTCAACAAGGTTCGTTTACGATAGTGTTCCTCTAACTCCTCAGGCGCAATGCCATACGAGCGCGCTCGTTCTTCGCGCCATGTCGAATTCCATATATTCGAACCCTGCAATACTGCATCAGGCAAAACGGAATTCACCCGGATTCCATGACTTCCACCTTCTACTGCCAAACAGCGCGCCAAATGGTTTTCCATTGCTTTGGCCGCACTGTAAGCAGCTGCATCTTTTCCGGCATATATCGCATTTTTTGAGGTAACAAACACGATCGAACCGCCGCGGCTCTGTTTTTCCATAATGCGCATCGCCTCTCGTGAGGTGAGAAAATAGCCAGTCCCGAGCACTTCCATATTGCGGTTCCAATCGCTTAAGGTAGTCTCGGTAAATGGTGCTGAACTGGCCAATCCAGCATTGGAAACAAAAACATCCACACCACCATACGATAATACTGCCTTCTGAAATGAATCAATCACCATGTCTTCATTTGTGACATCAATCGCAACACCAATGGCAGTTCCTTCACCGTAATCATGGTTCAATTGTTGCGCGATCGCAGTTGCAGCCTCGTACGCCAGATCAGCGAGTACGACATGCGCCCCTTCGCTAGCCAAACGACGCGCAGTAGCGCTACCAATCCCTCCTGCTCCACCAGTGATGTAGGCCACTTTACGATCCAATTCTCTTTCTTTGGGCGCAAGCGACAATTTATATAATTCTAGGGGCCAATACTCCACATCAAAAGATTCCTTTTCATTCAGCGATACAAAGTTCCCAACTGTCGTGGCTCCCCGCATGACCGCCACAGCCCTTCGATAGAGCGCCGTCGCGACATTCGCCATTTTCTTGTTTTTTCCCGTTCCAATTATGCCCACTCCCGGGATGAGAATCACTCTTGGAAACGGATCATGCATCGCGACATCAATATCAATATTTCGGTTGTAATACGCAATATAATGACTCTTGTAACGATCAAGTTCTTGCTTTAGCTTCTCTTCAAGCAATTGAGTGTTATCTGTATCTGGGTTCCAATCAATGAATAAAGGGGTCCGTTTTGTGTGCACTAAATGATCCGGGCAGGCCGCGCCGATTTGCGATAACTGGCCGACATGGTGACTATTTACAAATTGAAGAAAATCGTCCCCCGCATCATACGATAAAATCGCGTGCCGAAACTCCGATACAATCCCCCTAATGACGGGCAATACTTCTGCAGCAACGTTTTCACGCCGTTCCTCATGCATAGGAGCATACTTTGATCCACCGTACAATGTCGCATCATTCACTTTGGCATTGATGTAATCGGCCGCTTCGTTAATGATTTTGATTGAGTTCGCATAGCATTCCTCTGACGTATCCCCCCATGTAATGAGCCCGTGCTTTTCCATGAGAACTAATTCACACTGTGGGTTAGCCGAAACAGTCTCCCCGATTAACTTCGATAATGCAAACCCAGGCCGAATGTATGGAACCCATACCGCCCGATCGCCATAAATTTCATTTGCCACTTGTTTGCCATTATCACTGCAACAGATTGAAATGATGCTATCCGGGTGAGTATGGTCGATGTGTTTAAAAGGAAGAAATGCGTGCAACAGCGTTTCTATGGATGATCGCGGATGCTTGTTATCGGACATGCACTGCGCTAAAAAAGCCACCATTTCTTCATCTGTCATCTCATCCCTGCCAGCTAATGTGAGAACTTCATCCAAACGTAAAGCGGTAAAACTTTTTTCGGTAGCCTCTGCTAAATCAGAGCCGCTCCCTTTTACCCATAACACATCAATTTCTCTACCAATATGATCTTTCGCCTTGGTCTTTGCAGAAGTATTACCACCACCCCAGTTAACGACGCTTCGGTCAGAGGCCAATCTATTCGATCGTTCCACGAGTTCTTTAAGTACTGTATTGGATTCCCATATAGACATAAATATTTCCTCCCATTTGGCTCTATAATTAATTACTTCATGTGACTAATGTACTGAATTGACGAAAAGCAGTCTCCCATAGATCCTCATCTTCCGGCAAATACGTATCGTATTGAAATGAATCCATTAAAATTTTTCGAATTTGGTCTAATTCGGAAATCTCCCCCAATGCGATCAGTTGCACAAGTGCATTGCCAATCGCGCTTGCCTCGACAGGACCGGATATCACCTTACGTTTTGTAGCATTGGCGGTAAATTGAGATAATAGTTTGTTCTGTGCCCCACCACCTACAATGTGAATGACTTCATAATGCTGACCCGTCACTTCTTCAAGTTGATCGAGAACGTACCTGTATTTGAGAGCTAGTGATTCAAAAATACTTCGTACCAGTGTTCCGCTATCATTCGGTACACTTTGACCCGTTTCCAAGCAAATGTGTCGAATGATACCTGGTATATCCCCTGACTGTAATAAACGCGGGTCATCAGGATCAAAAAACGAACGACAGGCAGGAGCCAATTGAGCGTCATGGATTAGTCCGATAGTCTCCGAAGAAATGCCTTGAACCGAAAAATTCCGTTGCGTTTCTTGTAAAAGCCACAAGCCCATAATGTTTTTCAAAAATCTGAAATTCCCATATCCACCCTCGTTTGTGAAATTAAATATCCTTGATTTGTCGTTTATGATCGGCTGATCCACAACAGTTCCTATTAGCGACCAGGTTCCTGAACTGATATATACATAACTTGATGATTCACTTGGAACCGCAATCACTGCAGAAGCTGTGTCATGCGAAGTGGTATGCACAACTTGAAGCGATTCTAGCGCCGAGTACTCCAGCAAATCTCGATCCACAATGCTTCCAAGAACAGTCGCCGGCTGGACAATAGGAGGCAACAGATTGACCGGCAACCCCAATTTTGTAAGCAATTCCACATCCCAATTCCTTTGTAGTGAATTATAAAACTGAGTGGTGGTGGCATTTGTGAACTCCGCTCTAATCTCTCCAGTTAAAAAATAATTTAGTAAATCGGGAATAAGCAATAAAGAGTGTGTATGGGATAGAAGATCAGGAAACTCTAAATGTTCTGCGTACAACTGAAATAAGGTATTAATAGGCATAAGCTGGATTCCTGAACGTTGAAATAGTTCAATATCTGCTAAATTATTAATCACCTTATGCATTGCAGCTAGGTTTCGTGGATCTCGATAGTGCCTCGGAAGTCCAAGCAGTTGGCCGTTCTCATCAAGCAGTCCATAGTCTACCGCCCAACTGTCGATACCAATCGACCGTATGTTTCCTTGTGAACTCGCCGCTTTGATGATGCCTTTCTTTACTTCCTCAAAGATTGAATAAATGTTCCAATGCATGCGGTCAAAAATTCGAAGTGGACGATTTTCAAAGCGATGAACTTGTTTGATCTCCAAGACTTGACCATTAAAATTCGCCAGTACCACTCGTCCGCTTGACGCTCCCAAGTCCACGGCCAGTAAATTTTGCATTCTCTGCGTTCACCTCCTGCCATAACTCCCGTTACTATCTATATTATACACGCATAATTTTTGTATATCATTGTTTTGTTTTTGAATTTGTTTGTATTTTTATTTTTTTGATAAAAAAATCTGCCAATCATGCCACTTATATCAGATAGGGAAAGCCATTGTGGTAAAAAGAGCCAACGCTGATTGAGATGAATCCAGTCGGCTATGCTGCGTTATGACCGCCACGGTACTTACCAATTCAATGGCGTAAGGTACACCTCGGGGGACGCTACCATAAACCTCATCATCTAATTGGTCTATTCTGATATGGTTCGTTCGTTTAGATTGACAAGAAATGTTTTTGAATGTAATGGGATCCTGGTCCTCAAAATATACGGTAATCGTGATGTCAGCATCTGATTCTCCAATGTTCAGCACACAAATAGATTCATGACTCACATAATCACCTGAACTGTCAACCGGAAGGTAGCCATCAGGTATTATCCAACGCCGATGTCCTTGGTTCATTCCTACGACCTCCATCGTTTCTTGAATATGAATCATACAAATAATTGGTATCAAGGCAGGAAATCACCAGAATACTTCCTGCCCTGAATGGGTTCTTTACATTAATAATTAAGCTTTGCAGTCAACACCTTATTGAATACCATCGGCGGTCCCAAAAGAACGATACCGTTGTTGACGTGGAATTTACCCAGTTTACCAGCGTTGAACGTGCCATTTCTAGGTATCGTGCCATCAACCGCAGCCCGTGCGACTGCCATGGTCAGTTCACCCAGTTTTGGGACGTTCCACAACACGTAGTATTGGACGGTGTTATTCTTGGTGTATTCTTTCATCACAGCGGGATCTGCCAACCCTGTGACAAATATTTTTCCTTGTTTACCTAATTTATCGATCGCTTCAGCAGCCGCAGGCAATCCAACAGAATCTGGCGATATTATCGCTTTCATATTGGGATAGCCTTTAATCATGGCTTCTGCGGCAGACAATCCTGTTGATGGCTGCTCTTGACTATATTGAGTGGTCACAATCTGAACATTTTTATACTTGCTTGCGATCGCTTTGTTCATCTCTGCAATCCATTGATTCTGGTTTGTCGCATTGGGAGTTGACGAAAGTATTCCAACTTGCACTTTACCCTTGAAGTGCTGCGATACGAGACGAACCAGAGTATATCCAATCCCTTGCGGGGTGGCTTGATCAACGAAGAATTGACGGGCAGCCGGAATAACATCAGAATCCCACGTGATCACCTTAATTCCTTTTTTCATCGCCGCTTCCAATGCCGGTGCCAGAGAAGCGGGATCGTTAGCTGACACTGCGATTACGTTATACCCCTGATTGGCATATGAATTGATCATTGAAACCTGGTCTGATGCGCTTGCCGTAGTTGGGCCATTGTACGTTAAATTAATGTTCAAACTTTTTGCAATTGAGGTCGCCCCTTGGGAAGCCCCAGTAAAATACGGGACGCCTATCAGTTTGGGTATCATAGCTACCTTGATTGGCGCGTTGCTTTTTGCCATTGCCGACGAAGTCACAGTAAAAGCTGAGGAACTAGCTATCAATGCCACTGACGATAATGCGACAAGCCCTGTTTTCCATTTCATTTTCATTTTCATTTTGACCCCTCCGTTTTTGAAAATGGTTTTATTACCAAATCCGAACTGGTTGTCAAGCCATATTAAGCGCTCTCACTAACCACCTCCTTATTGGATTCTTTTCCGCGCCGATTCCTGGATAAAATCGCATTGAATTGCTGCATACCCACGGCCAAAATCAGGATGATACCGGTTACGATCGACTGTTCGGATGAAGGTACATTGAGAGAGTTTAGGCCTTGTGCCAACATTCCTAAAATAAAAGTGCCTAACACCACACCCGATATACTACCGACTCCACCAAAAATACTGACTCCACCAACCAGACAAATCGTAATGACAGACAATTCCATGTCCTGACCCATATCTCCACGAACCGATGCAAAGTATGAACCAAGTAAAACGGATGCCAATCCGGATGTGAGACCAGACGCAACGTAGGTCCAAAGCTTAATTTTTTTAACTGACACCCCAGAATACAAAGCCACATTTTCATTATTACCGATGAAAACCACCATTCTCCCGTACTTCGTTTTTTGAAGTAGAAACCAGAAAATCAATGCGACTACGATAAAAATCAATAGTTGTATAGGAATAATTGTAAAGATGTCTCCCGTTCCAACTGACAAGAACGGCTGTGGGAAGCCATAAATTGATCCTTGATTACCAATCACCGTAGCCAAACTCCCGTAAATAAACAACGTGGAAAGGGTAACAATCAACGGTTGTATGCCCGTTCGAATCACCAGTTGCCCGTTGATCCAGCCCGCCACCCCACCCACTAAAACAGCCAAGATACTGGCGATCCAAATGTTAATGCCATGCTGCCAAAAAACCCCCATCATGACGCCTGTCAAACTCATCATTGAACCTACTGAAAGATCTATCCCACCAGCCATGATGACAAATGTTTGGCTCATTGCCATAATGCCCATGAACAGGAAGTTTTCTGTCATACTCAACCAGTTTGTAAAGTTCAGAAAACCAGGAGCAGCTACAGAGAATGCAATCATTTCCAAAACAAAAACGATGAGCGTTATTAGAAACCACAACGAGATTCTTCTCAACATCACATCACACCCTTGCTACCCGTATTGTTCGAGAAATTACTGAATCCATGACAACGGCAATCAAGATAATCAACCCTTCGGCAGCATCATTCCAAACGGCAGGCATATGGAAGAAGACCAGGGACTCTGAGATAATGCCTAATAACAAAGCCCCAAGTATAGCGCCTATTGCGCTTCCGCGTCCCCCAAACACATTAGCACCGCCTATCACAGCAGCCGCAATTGCTTGTAAATTCAAATTGCTACCTGTATTAGGGGTTGAAAACCCATTGTACGAAAGATAAAGCACGCCAGCGACGGCAGCCAAAACCCCAGTTAATAGGTAAGGAATCACAACTATCCTCTTTTCGCTGATTCCGGCCAAGAGAGTTGCATTGGGATCATTGCCCAGCGCATATAAGTAACGCCCAACCCTTGAATAACGAAGAAATACGGTAATTATCAACAAGATGATGAGCATGATGAGTATGGGGCCAGGGATCACACCGAACAAATTCCAGTTAGCAATATTTTGAATATAGCCGGGTAAATTGGTTACCCAGTTTCCACCTGTAATGAGATACATAAGTCCTGAATAAACACTCAGTGTCCCCAACGTCACAATGATTGGAGGCAACTTGACCAAGCTGATAAGGATTCCGTTAACCGCCCCCGCGATCAGGCCAACGATCAGCGCCACGAGCAACAGCGCCCACAATGGCCATCCCGCTAAAGCCAATTGACCGACTAACAAGGTAATCAATCCCATCGTAGCGCCCACTGATAAGTCAATTCCTTTTGTTATGATGACCATGAGTTCACCCAAAGCCAAAATGCATACTGTCACACTATTCAACACTATTTGCAATAAGTTATTTGCATTTACGAAAGAAGGTATAAAAATCGCCATAACGATAAGCAATAGAATCATAAACGCGGACAAAGAAATCTCGCGATTGTCCCCGACTCGGATCAATAACTTGCCAAATCCCGAGTTATTCAATGTACACCACCTCCAAAATCAAACACTGTTAATTTTGTTTATTAACGCCCGTCGCGTAGTACATGATGTTTTCTTCGGACATTTCTTCACGTGGAATGGATGCCACAAGACTTCCTTCTTTCATCACCAAAACTCTATCGGCGATCCCCAACAATTCCGGCAGATCAGATGACACGACCAGAATGGCAGCGCCTTCACCGGCTAGCTGATGAATGATGTTGTAGATCTCGTCTTTCGCTCCTACATCGACACCGCGAGTTGGTTCATCTAGAATAATGATTTTAGGGTGTTGAGCTATCCACTTGCTAAATACCACTTTTTGTTGATTCCCCCCGGATAGCTGCGCGACTGTTTGAAATATAGAGGTTGAGCGAATGTTAAGACTGGAAACCATCCTCTTGGCGAGTTCCATTTCTCCTTTCCTATTTAGCACTCCATAATTCGTCAACCCAGAGAGGCTAGGGAGTGTAATGTTGTGTAAAATATTCATCTGCAGTGCCAATCCATGTTTATGTCTGTCTTCTGGCACATACACGACACCGTATTGTTTCGCTTGTTTTACATTGCGTAACATACGACGTTCTCCAGAAATGTAAATGTCCCCGCTTTCAGAAGGAACCACACCAAATATAGCCTCAGCAACATTAGTCCGTCCCGAACCAACAAGCCCTGCCATTCCTAATATTTCGCCGGGAAAAAGATCGAAGGTGACATTCGAAAACCACGGACGCTTGGTCAATGACCGAACGCTCAATATAGGGTCACTGCCAACGGACTTTTCCCCTCGGTACTGATGTGTGCTAATATCTCTACCGACCATCAATTTGACCAATTCCTTCGCGTCTAGGTCAGACACCGCATACGTACCAACTTTTTGACCGTCTCTCATCACCGTAACAGTAGAAGCGAGTTCAAAAACCTCATCCAATCTATGAGAAACAAATAAGACCGCTGTTCCTTCCGACACAAAGTTTCGAACTATCTGAAAAAGAATTTGAGTCTCATGGGAGGTCAATGTCGCGGTCGGTTCATCTAACACGAGAACTTTCACCTCGTGTATGACAGCCTTTGCAATCTCGACCATTTGTTGTTGAGCGATTGTTAAACTGGCAGCCGATTGGGCGACATCTAAATTGATACCCAATCGTCCAAACACTTCACGGGCTCGTTTGAACATCTCTTTGCGGTCGACCCAATTCAAAACCACCCGTTTAAGCGGATGAAATCCCATGAATACGTTTTCAGCAACAGATAGTTGAGGCATGATAGCAGGTTCTTGGTGAACAGTAAAAATACCCAGTTTGTGTGCAAACGCCGGGTTTTGAATCACCGTGTTGTCACCTTCATACTCAAGTGAACCGGAACTGGGTTGATGCACACCTGAAAGCATTTTTATCAACGTTGATTTACCTGCCCCATTTTCTCCTACCAGTGCATGAATCTCTCCTTTTTTCAACTCTAGAGATACCTTACTTACCACGGTAACTTCTTTAAAAGTCTTAGTCACATTATGGGTGCGTAATACAACATTCTGATCCATAGGCAATCACTCTTTCTCGGTTTAAAATCGCGATCAGGAGTAGGATTAATTTCTTTGAATACAATAGAATCAACTATAAAATGATTATAAACAAAGATGAAACAATAGTCAACAAAGATTTTCAAAATAAAATACCAGATAAATAACAATAAAAACAAATATAAAAATCCAATAAATAGAGTCTAGCAGTGCTCAAAAAAAGCGCGGATGATTGATCCTTTTCGAACACACTCTATCAGTTAAACGAACACATCAATATACGGTTATCCATTATTACTGGCTATGAGCATATTGGCTCTTGCGGTTACGTTGTGACCATCATCTACGGCGGTCGCTAGATTCTGCGTTATCATGCGAACGGATTGCAGCGCAAACGCGTCCGCCATGGGATTCGAGTGCGGAGAAAAATATCCTTCAATGGCGTGCGTCAGTTGAGTTCGTATAATTGGTGTAAATTCGGCGGGACAGTGGTTGACATAATGTGAAAAGTGCCACCTCGTCCCTCTTTAGTAGAATGAGAGTATCCACCACAAAATCTACTGGGATGGTATCGAAGATGACAAAATACAACATTACCGTGGATAACGAAATTTTGAAAGGGTTATTTACTGGGGATAAAGAAATGTCGCAGTTGCTGGTGTTTTTTGCAAGTGAAAAATGCAGAGAATGGCGGCAAAGTTATGCATTTTTCATTTGCAAAAAACATTACCCCCTCCTTCAAAAAAGGCACTCATCAAACATCGGATTTTCGGGTGCGCCCTGGATAGAACATCATCGCTAATGCGACTTCACTTTGTTTGGCGGTGATTTTATCTGCTTGCAATCGGTACACCCCCAC
>JAJZCJ010000370.1 GCA_021846145.1 Bacillota bacterium | reverse complement strand
TTAATCATTTTGTTTCTGCTGATCTTGTCATTGACCACCTTATCTTAGGCGTGGGGTGGTTTCAAGAAGAGTTATCTCTACTTCCGTGGAAAGCCCGTGAAGAGATGATCGCAGAGCTACGTGTGCGTGGTGCTTCTGTTTGTGAACGATATTCTGATTCTGAACGTCTCCTTAATGTAGAAGTTCAGTTTATTCGGGGGTATAAACGCGTTTGATTAATTGTCTTCTAGAGAGATTTTAGCCATTCCTGGTAACATTCCTTACATATCTCAATTTCACTATTTTCATATTCATCATCCACCGTGACGACGTAACCTTTATCTGTGATATCGTGTTGACATTGTGCACATTGCATGTGTTCGTCCTCCCTGTTCATTCTGATTATATTGTTTAGAGTGTACCGAAAGGGAGGAGTTTATGTTGCCTGTATCCTAATATTCCTTATCGACATGAACGGGGACAACCTGAGCGTATGTCTTAGCTGATCACTAATTACCACAGAACGTGTGTTTGATTTTTGCTGTGGACGGTGTATAATTCCTTATTCAGAACTTATGTTCGATGAAAAGGGGATAACGATGGAAATGATTTGTGGAATTCCGTTCACTCATCAAAAACCATTGCGGCTGCAGACGGAACGAGGATGTATAATGATACAGCAAGAGAACATTCTCCTTATCAAGCGTTTATAATGTGAGTATGATCAGCTTTGGGAAGTGAGCTAATTTTGGATAAAAGAAAAATCGGTAAATTGACAGTGAATGTCGGCGGAATGTTTAGTGGGAAGTCATCAGAGTTATTGCGACAGGAGAGGAGGTATACGCTAGCTAATAAGGTGGTTTTCAGTGTAAAACCGAAAATTGATGACCGCTATTCTACACAGGGTATTGTTACACACGATATGCATGAGCTTTCATCTGAGGCTGTTCACAGTAGTGTGGAACTAAACAGTCAGATTTACAAGCAGAATCCACTGCCTGACGTGGTGTTAATTGACGAAATCCAGTTTTTTGATCAAGGAATTTTAGCCGTGATCAATCAATTGATTGCAGATGGCATAGATGTCGTAGCTGCAGGATTAGATATGGATCGATTTGGGAAACCATTTGGGGTCACTCCCTACTTAATGGCTGTAGCAGATCATGTGCAAAAATTACATGCTGTATGCGCTGATTGTGGGGAAGACGCATGGATCTCCTATGGGATGTTTATTGCAGACGAGGAAATTGTCATTGGGGAGAGAGAAAAGTATTTACCTTTATGTAGGGAATGTTATATGAAAAGAAACACAAATAATCTAAATCAAGCATGAATTGATATGTTAACGGTTGCGAGGGATTAGGCAATGATTATAAAAGCTGTGGAGTTAAGACAAGTTCGCATGCCATTGAGTGAACCATTTGTCACTAGTTATGGTGTGGAAAATGACAAGGAATTTGTCCTTGTGTACGTAGAAACGAATGAGGTAGTTGGCGTAGGCGAGTGCGTGGCACTTTCTGCGCCATTATATAGCGCAGAAACATATGCTACTGCATGGTACATGTTAACCCGTTTTTTTATTCCTGCTATACTTGGGAAAGAAGTAGTTCATCCGTCTGAAATTAGGGAATGGCTAACTCCTTTTCGCGGGCATCGCATGGCAAAGGCCGCGCTTGAAACAGCAGTTTGGGATGCATATGCAAAAACGTTATCAGAGCCTTTGTTCAAATTAATTGGGGGTCAAAAAAATGAGATCCCAGTGGGGATCAGTATTGGTATTCAGCCAACAATCAGCGCATTACTAAAAAAAATCGAATCTTATTTACAGCAAGGGTATCAACGATTTAAAATTAAAATTACACCCGCATCAGGATATGAGTTACTTTATGCCATTAGGCGTGAATATCACAACATACCGCTAATGGTGGATGCCAACAGCGCATATACGCTAAATGACATATCATTATTAAAAGAGCTAGACAATTTTAACTTAATGATGATTGAACAGCCACTAGCATATGATGATTTACTTGATCATGCAAAATTACATCAGGCGATTCGTACCCCTATTTGTCTAGATGAAAGTTTAAATTCGTTAGCAAATGTAAAAAAAGCATTAGAATTGGGTGCCTGCCAAATTGTAAATTTGAAAATTGGAAGGGTTGGCGGGCTGTCCGAAGCAATAGATATTGAGGCAATTTGCAGGCAACACCATATTCCGTTATGGTGTGGAGGAATGCTTGAGGCCGGCGTGGGGCGTATGTATAATCTTGCGGTTTCTACCCTTCCCGGATTTACCTTGCCAGGTGATACAGGTCCCAGCAGCCGCTATTTTACTGAAGACATTATAGATCCGCCAGTGGAATTTATTCGTCCTGGCTATCTGTCCGTTCCTGATTCGATAGGAATTGGCACATCACTACGCACAGGGCACATAAATAAACTAACAGAAACCAAGGAAAAGTATTCCATGTAAAAAAATATTCAGTTTTTAGGTTTTTTCATTATATTGTTCTCATTATTGTGTGGTATATGATATAATTAATCATAAAAAATGATGGAAATGTGGTGTGTAGAATGCAACCGATAAAGAAAACGATCACTAAAGAAGAATATTCGGAGCGCCGTAAATCAGAATCAAGAACTCAAATTCGACTTTCACTGGGACTGGGTCCCATAAGTTTTGATCGTATGCTTGAAGAATGGGGCGTTGATCTGCAAAAAGATAAGTCGCAACGCATTGATCGCAAAAGTACAATTATCGACTAGCTACGTATATTTTCCATTTTAATTCAAAAAACATCATATGATGTGAAAATAAGGGTGCAGAATAATACTATATTATGATAGCGATAAATTACCAGTTGCATCATTGTTTCAAGCGTGGTATATTACGTTTTGTCGCCGCGAGAGCGGAGGACGCGATCCTTGAAAACTAAACACGTATAGAGAAGAAGAACCAACGTGAGCGAAACAGAAGTCAGCAATGAACT
>JAJZCJ010000037.1 GCA_021846145.1 Bacillota bacterium | reverse complement strand
TTGAAGCAGTGCGACTCAGGGGAGACGCAGCGCTGATTGAGTATACGGAGCAATTTGATCATGTCGTGTTGCCCCAAGGTGGGCTGCGTGTGTCTGATGATGAGTGGCAATGGGGATTAGCCCAAGTCACTGATGAAATGGCAGAAACGCTGAGTTATGCGGCACAAAATATTCGTCGATTCCACGCGGCACAAAAGCCGGAACCAATTTGGATGATGGAAGTGGATCAGGGCGTTATGGCGGGGGAAAAGGTGACTCCGATCAGTGACGTGGCGCTGTATGTGCCGCGTGGAAAGGGGAGTTTTCCCTCCGTTTTGCTGATGCTAGGGACTCCTGCTGTAGTGGCGGGCGTGCCGCGCATTATTGTGATAACGCCTCCGAATGAACAAGGCGAAGTCGACCCCGCGATACTGTATGTTGCACAACTTTTGGGTCTCCGGGAAATTTACAAGGTCGGGGGAGCGCAAGCGATTGCCGCTGTTGCTTATGGAACAGAGAGCGTGCCCAAATGTGCCAAAGTGATTGGACCTGGTAACCCGTATGTCACCGCCGCCAAACGATTGCTTGCAGGGATGATTGATCCTGGCGTTCCCGCGGGTCCAAGTGAAGCGATTATTCTCGCGGATGAGGGAGCCAATCCACACAACGTCGCACTGGATCTGATGATTGAGGCAGAGCATGGGCCAGATAGCGCCTCCCTACTAGTGACGCCTAGTGCCGATCTAGCTGCTGCAGTGGAACGCGAACTTATTCAATTGATCGGGGAAATTCAAAGTGATAGGCGGCGCGAGTTTGTCTCCACGGTGTTTGCGCGCTACGGTGGCATCCTTGAATTTGACTCCATGAATGAGGCGATTGATTTTGTCAATTCTTATGCGCCAGAACACATGGAGGTTCAGGTGCGGGAGCCATTCGCGCTTTTACCACAAATAGAAAATGCGGGAGAGATCCTGCTCGGTGATCATACACCGATTACACTATGTAATTTTTTACTAGGGCCAAATGCAATTTTGCCCACCGGACGCAATGCGCGCACTATTTCTGCTGTCTCTATTCATGATTTTATGAAACGATCTTCGATTGGCTATGTAACCAAGGAAGGATTTCAAAGAGTGCGTAAATTGGCTGCGTCGTTTGCCACGATGGAAGGATTTGAAACGCACGCCAAAGCGGTTGAAGAAAGGGAGTAAAGACATGGACAAGCACATCAAAGTGACTAGAACAACTAGTGAATCGACGATCACCGTCTTGCTAGATCGAGGGAAAAGGGATCCAGAAGCGAAAAAAAAGCTGGGCACGCTATTGCCTTTTTTTAATCATATGCTTGAACATGTGCAGTGGCGCAGTCAGACTAATATTGCGATCGATGTCACGCTGGATCATTTTGATTTGGTGCACCTTGTGACAGAAGACGTTGGCATCACGTTAGGGCGGGCGTATAAAGAGTATATCGATCATCATGTGGATCAAGGGCTCGTAGGCTATGGCTATGCGTATGGTACGATCGACGAGGCGTTGACACGGGCGGTGGTATCTTTTGAAAATCGCGCGTATTTTGATTGGCAAGTGGGGACAGTCGAGCTTCCTGAAGCGGTAGAAGGTATGCATAGCGAAGACTTGATCGCTTTTTTTGAAGGCTTTGTACAAGGTGCCGCTTGCACCTTGCATCTCGATGTGATCAAAGGCAGATCGCGCCATGGGCATCATATCTGGGAAGCGACTTTTCGGGCGTTTGGGATGGCATTATACGAGGCGCTCACTTCGCGGGAATGGCGGCAACAAATGACGGCAGGCGTGGCAGGAGCGATCTCCATGAGCACAGAAATTCGATGAGCAAAGCGCGGACACTGTTGCTCTTTGATGTCGATGGGGTGCTGTTAAAAGAGCAAGGCTATTACCGGACGCTGGCAGTGACCTGCGCCTATTTTTACGAGCAGCAATGCACGCAACTTGGTATTGTTCCGCCACTTGATCGGCGTGCGAGCGCGCAATCGCTTGCAGAGGTAGACTCGTTGCGCAGTGTGTTTTTGCCTGAACCGCTGCTGGCTTTCTTGCGTGATCGAGCACTTAATAGCAATTGGGATAAAACATACGCCATTGTCCTTGCGATCAGTCGCTTATCTTGCGATCAGTTGGTGGCACAAGCATTAGATCAGTTCATACTAGATGTGTTGGCCGATGTGGAAGGGACTGGGGCGAACTTTTTGCGGGCGCTAGAGCATAAGGCAGCCGTTTTTGATCAAGGCTTTTTCCAAAAGGTTTATCAGGTGTTTCAACAGGTGCATTTAGGATCATGGCCTGACACGCCTTTTTTGCGCGATGGGATGATCCAATTTGATGAGACCATGGTAGATGCAGATTTGCTAATCAACGTGTTGCAACAGTTGCGCAATCGCGGATATAGCTTAGGGATTGGCACGGGGAGACCGTTGCAGGAACTCACAGTGCCGTTTGCCGCGCATGGTCTGATGGCGTATTTTAAGCAAGCGCAGATTGTGACCATTGATGATGTCAGAAAAGCAGAAAACGAGCAAGGCCTCACTCCCTTTACGCTCGCAAAACCGCATCCTTATACATACGTATTGGGGGCACAAGATTTTTTGCCTGAAGCGGTGTATGTGATTGGTGATTCGGTTTCCGATCAGTTAGCAGCTAGTGCTGCGGGATTTCATTTTATTGGCGTAGGAGCCCCCGCATCGTTTGCCACGCATGGTCACCAACCATTCGCTGTGATTGAGAATGTGCTCCACTTGTTGCCGTTGTTCTAATTGCTTACGATGGGTGAATGTAAGGTGTGAAGGACAGATAGCCAGGTCGATTGACTTTCTAATCCCAAGTACCATGTCGCGATGCCAGCTAAGTGGTCATTGCGCGCTAATTCCGCAAAAAGCATTAGTGTGCGGTGGTCTTCTAACCATATCTCATGCCATTTTCCTTGGCTTTGATATGTAGTAAAATACACTCCTTCCTTTGCGTTCCAGACTAAACGTGAATGCAGTTGTGAAACGAGTCGACTAGATTCACTGGTGGATAGCGCGACGCTTGAGAGTACCTTGCCTTGCTTAGTCATCGTCCAGTCTTCTGAATAAAAAGGGATACCGAGGATTAATTTTTTGGCGGGGATTCCAGTTTGCAAAAAATCATTGACGGCAAGGTGTACCCATGGCAAAGAAGCGGTGGGGCCGGCATTGGGATCGCCCAGCCAATATTCATCATATCCCATCAAAATGATATAGTCAGCGGCCTTGGCTAACGCCAAATGATTATATGGTCCCGTGTTGATCCCTGAGACGTAGTCCGGTGGAAGATCAATCGACAGTTTGATGTGATTGGCGTGCAACTTACTTGCTAGCACCGTGACAAAACGCGAATAGTTCCAGCGATCCTGGGGGAGGAGTCCTTCGAAATCCAAATTAATTCCGTCTAGGTGATTCACTACGGCCAGTTTGACGATGTGTTTGATTAGCATGTCTTGTTGGTCTTGGTAACGTAGAATCGAATGACTAAGCGTGCCGTTAAATCCATTGTCCACCACTCCCCAAACTTGTAAGTGTTTTGCGTGCGCTTGATCGATCACCGTTCGTTCTGGCGTTCCCGCGATGGCACCGTTGCGGCCATCGACGTGAAACCATTTTGGGGACAACACGTTGAGACCAGGCGTTTGATTGACGACCCCAGTGATAGCGGAAGCTCCCGTATCGAGAATCCATCCCAGCATCAAAGAATTTTTTGATCCACTAGTAGGCGTGATCGTGAGATTTGTCGCGTTGCTTGTGGGGGGTGATGGGTTTTTAGACATGAGTGACATAATTTCAAATGGGACAGAATAGAGTTTTGCAGCTTGGTTCAGTGAGGCTGGCAAAAATGGCCAGATCGATCCACCACTAACGCGTAACAGAAACAATGTCACGATGGCAATCAACATGATGGGGAAAGCTGATTGTGAAATTTTTCTATTTTTCATCCTTGATTCTCCTGTGGTTAGGTCATCTGGGTATTAGATATATGTGGGAATCTTGCAATCTATGATTTTTTTTTGCGAGGGACTATAGTACTAGTACAAGATGGCTCGACGTAGTACAATAAGATCGTAACAGGCCATAATCCATTTATAAGGGGTGTGCCACATGGCCGAAAGGCAAAGTCCATATATGCAGTCGAATACAGTACGTGTGGCTGAGGATTTTTTGCGCAAGACTGTGCGCGTGGCAGATGATCCGTTTTTAGCCATTTCCGAGTCCTACCGTAAAAGAGGTCAAAAATCCCCTATTCATCCCATGCAAATGGAGGACGAGGAAGACAAATAGGCAGGGTTAGCCCCTGCTTTTGAGGAATTTGAAAACGCTTACGCGATAAAAGGATATTCATGTAAACCGCAGGTCGGGCAATTTTTACGCGGTTCCCCTAATTGTAGTTCTGCAAATTCCCCTTTCCACAAATCGAGATGCCGCAAGCGACTGACTACATTAGCGTGATCACCTAATAAAATTTTTAATGCTTCCGTTGCAGAGAGTGAGGCAACCACAGCGACGGCTGGTGCGATTACGCCTACTGCGTCGCAGGTTTCAGCAGATTCATTGGTTTGCGAAGGTGGAAACATGCAGTGAAAACAGGGAGCGCGACCTGGGATGAAAGGGAACATCATGCCGCGACTGCCTACTGCCGCCGCGTAGATCCAAGGGATGTTGTGTTTCATTGCCACGTCATTGATGATGAACCGAGTATCTAAATTGTCGGTGCCGTCTAGAATCAGGTCAACGCCAGTCAGGTGCTCCTCCGCATTGTTCGCATTAATTCTGATCGTGCGCGGGTCGACCTCGACATGGTGATTAATCGCCGACAGGTGCATTTTGGCGGCCATCGCTTTGTCTCGATGCACTGCCGCGTCTTCTTCTGTATATAATACTTGGCGTTGCAAGTTGCTGATTTCCACTTGATCAGCATCAATGAGACGAATCTGTCCTACACCTGATCGCGCCATGTGATTGGCGATCATGCTGCCAATGGCACCTGCACCAACAATGGCCACGTGCGCTTCTCGTAACTTTTGTTGGCCTTTGCGACCAATGTGGCGAAAGAGAAAATGGCGGCTATAGCGAAGATTTTCTTCCGGTGTCACGATGCACACTTCCTTTTTAAGATTGGGATGGATTCCAGTGTTCGTTGGTTGCCCATTTTGCATCTCCATTTTGAAAAAATTCCTTTTTCCAAATTGGCACGCGTTGTTTTAGTTCGTCAATGGCATAGCGACCTGCTTGAAAAGCGGCATCCCGGTGGGGGCTGGAGACACCAATAAGCACGCTAGATTCGGCAGGATCAAGGTGCCCTAGACGATGCCAAATGGCGACGATTACACCTGGAAATTTGGCTTCACAATCCTTTACTAGTTCAGCTAATTTTACTTGAGCCATTGATTCGTAAGCTTCGTATTCTAAGTACAGCGTCTGCAAATCTCCTGTGATCTCTCTAACAATTCCGGAAAAAATAATCACGGCACCAGCCTCTTTGCGTAGCATCGCTTGATACATCGCATCGATGGATAGTGGCTCATGCTGTAACGCAGTTTTTTGCCATGTTGACGTTTCACTTTGTCCGCCGCTAACAGGAGGAATGACAGCGACATGATCACCTTCGTGCACCATTGTCTCCAGATCTGCGTATTGATCATTGATTGCAAACCAAGCGCGATCCAAAATTGCCGCAAGAGGCAGCGACTGTTTCATCAATGCTGCTTTAATTTTTGCAATAGTTAATGTTTCTTGGTTCTCGATTGTTAGCATAACGCGATCCGTGCCAGCCGCTTCTGCCGCGCCAGCAAATAGCAAAATGGTTAATTCCATCCTTCATCACTCTCTTATAGTTTTCAAAATTATAACCCATGTTAAATTGATTTGCGAGGAGCACGTACTATCGTTACACTTTGAATACAATAATCGATCATGAGGAGAAGGTAGAATGGCTGAATTGACTCATTTTGATGAAGGTGGCCGTGCTCGTATGGTAGATGTCAGTCAAAAAGACGTGACGGTCAGAGAAGCAAGGGCGCGCGCCGAATTGAAAATGAATGAGGGAACCCTTGCGCGTATTCGAAACGGTGAAATTAGCAAAGGGGACGTACTTGCAGTCGCTCAGGTAGCGGCTATCATGGCGGCCAAACGGACTTCTGATTTAATTCCGATGTGCCATCCGTTGCCGATCAGTGGGGTGTCCGTGAATTTTGCTTACCCTGCCAACGATCGCTTGCAAATGGAAGTGGTAGTGGTGACGGATGCGAAAACAGGAGTGGAAATGGAAGCCTTGACGGCAGTCTCGATCGGCGCACTGACGGTGTATGATATGTGTAAGGCAATTGATCGGGAGATGACGATAGAATTTATTGGTTTGATGGAAAAAAACGGTGGTAAAAGCGGTCTATTTGTTCGCTCTGTGTAATACCGTGCCAAGTTGGGAAAGTGGTGGATGATGCAATGAGTAATGAAGACTCAAGGAAATTACAAGTGGCCATTGTGACAGTTAGTGACAGATCATATTTGGGTTTGCGAGAAGACAGTTCAGGCCCTGAGCTAGCTTATTTTATCCATGAAAAAGGGCAACTAGTGATCGTGCGCGCAGTCGTACCTGATGAGGAAGAAGAGATTATCACGGTGTTGCTCCAGCTTTGCAAGCAAGGGGTGCCGCTTATTTTGACCACAGGGGGGACAGGACTCACCCCCAGAGATGTGACGCCAGAAGCTACGCGCAAGGTCATCGAAAAGGAAGTGCCTGGGTTATGCGAAGAGATGCGAAGAAATGGACTCACTCATACTAGGTATTCGCTTTTATCGCGTTCATATGCTGGCACAAGAGGAAAATCGTTAATTATCAATTTGCCAGGGAGTCCGAAAGGGGCCGTTGAATCCCTAGAAAGCATCTGGGATGTGTTGCCCCATGCGGTAGGTCTATTGGCGCAAGAAGATGTCTCGCACACCTACTAATCTTGTTTTTTGGAATTGGTAGATTGGAATAAGTCTGGGCGTTTAATTCGTCCATGTTTTTTGTCCCGATAGTAAATAAAGCCGCCAAGGTAGGCAGTACCGATGATGGCAAGCATCGCGCCTAGCACAAATCGCCACCACTGGTCAGGCATGCCCGCCATTTGGTTGATCACGCCCACGCGGATTAAGCTAAAGCCGCCGCCGGCGATGAAAAACACGACAATTAGGACGAGCCAAGAGGCTGATCCTCTCATTGGTGCCACCCTTTCTCATCTCGTCAGATTTTCACTTGCTGATATGTACTATAGCGTGAACAGGTGATATGAACAAACCTTTTTATCAACAGGGAGGAAAAAATCATGATGCGCTTGCTGATCGTCGGTGCAGGGCGCGGTGGATTGCTGATTGCCAAAGCATTAGGCCGGCAAAAAGAGGTGCAGATCGTGGGAATAGTGGACATTAGACCGGAAGCGCCTGGTATCGAATACGCAAGGACGCATCACATTCCCACGAGTACTGACTATCACCATTTTTTGACTGAACATCTTGATTTCATTATAGAAAGCACGGGGCGCAAAGAGGTGTTTCTTGACCTCGCTGATAAAAAGGAACCGGGTGTTACCCTGATCGCCGGAGATATCGCAAAAGTCATTTTGAACCTGATTTTTCAACAAGGTAGATTAACCAGTGAACTGCGGCGCTCGCGAAAAGAATTGGAGATGCTGTTAAACGCTGCTTACGATGGCATGGTCGCAGTAGATCGTCATGGTCGGATCACACTTTTTAATGCAGCAGCAGAGCGAATGACGGGCGTAACTGCAAAACAGGCAATTGGACAGCCTGTGCAAGAGGTGGTTCCTAATACGCGGTTGCACCATGTGCTGATCGGCGGCAAGGCAGAACTTCTGCAAGTTCAGTCTTTAGGCAAAATTGAGATCATGACCAATCGCGTACCGGTGTTAGATAAAGATCAGCGCCCGATTGCTGCTATCTCTGTCTTTCGAGACGTAACAGAAGTGCGGGAACTAAACAGCGAGGTGGCCAAACTCAAAGAGATGCAGACTTTATTGGAAGCGGTAATCACCTCTACACAGGATGCGATTTCCGTGGTAGATGCATCTGGGCACGGCTTGATGATTAACCCTGCTTATACGCGATTGACTGGTTTAACAGAAAAAGAAGTGCTTGGTTTTCCTGCGGAAGTCGATATTGCAGAAGGAGAAAGCATGCATATGAAGGTGCTTCAGACCAAGCAAGCATTTCGCAATGTAAAAATGAAGGTAGGTTCAAAACGGCGAGAAGTCATTGTCAATGTGGCACCGATTCTCGTTGGTAATGAACTTAAAGGCAGTGTCGCCGTGATTCACGATGAATCTGAGTTGCGAGCGCTTGCGCAAGAACTGGAAACTGTTCAAAAACGAATTCGCAAGCTTGAAGCCAAATACACTTTTGCCGACATCATTGGTCAAAGTTCTGCCATGATGGCTGCTCTTGAAACCGCGAGGCAAGCAGCTGGCACGGGTGCGACGGTGCTACTTCGAGGAGAATCTGGTTCAGGTAAAGAGTTGTTCGCCCATGCCATACACAACGCAAGTGAACGCCGCTACAATCAGTTTATTCGCGTGAATTGTGCAGCCATCAGTGATTCGCTATTGGAAAGTGAGCTTTTTGGGTATGAGGAAGGCGCGTTTACTGGTGCGCGTAAAGGCGGCAAAAAAGGACTCTTTGAAGAAGCGATGCATGGAACGATATTCCTAGATGAAATAGCGGAACTTTCTCCAGGGACGCAAGCCAAATTGCTACGAGTGCTGCAAGAAAAAGAAATTGTGCGTGTCGGGGGAGCACAGTCGATTAATGTGGATGTGAGGGTGATTGCGGCGACTCATGTCAATCTCGAATGGGCGATTAGTGAACGGAAATTTCGTGAAGACTTATATTATCGGTTAAACATGTTACCTATTGTCATTCCGCCTTTGCGCTATCGGCAGGAGGATATTGAGCCACTGGTAGAGATGTTTATTGAAAAATTTAACCATGATTATCGAAGAAATGTGCAAGGTATTACCACTTCCGCCATGGAGCGACTGTATCACTATCATTGGCCGGGCAATGTGAGAGAACTGGAAAACGTCATTGGCAGGGCTATGATTAAATTAAATTACCTCGATTCCCTGATTGATGCACCACACATTGAAGTATATGGCGCAGCTTTAATTAACAAGGAAGAGCCAGTACAGCCGATATCATATGCTAAACAATTATCGCAAGTGCTTGCGGAGGCAGAAAAAAGTGCAATTGTATTGGCATTAAAAGAAAATAACGGGAATCGCACGGAAGCTGCACGAATATTAGGGATTTCGCTACGTTCTTTATATTACAAGTTAGATCGCTTACGCATGTAAGCAACGCACTATTGCGCAATATATTGCATGCAATTAGTTGCGCAATAGTGCAATATATTGCGCGTAATGATTGATGATGAAGGCGCTTTCCTTGAAATAGCCTTGATTTTTTTTGGCATGAAAATTGCTATTAGAATTAATGAATTAGGAACGACATCTAAGGAGGCAACATCGATGGAACTTTTCGAAAAATTAACGCAGCATGATTATGAACAAGTGGTTTTTTGCCAAGATAAATCCGCAGGTTTAAAGGCGATCATCGCCATTCACGATACGACGCTTGGACCTGCACTTGGTGGTTGTAGGATGTGGACATATGCAAATGAAGAAGAAGCGATTACAGATGCGTTAAGACTTGCTCGTGGAATGACATATAAAGCTGCTGCTGCAGGATTAAATTTGGGCGGTGGCAAAACGGTAGTGATTGGCAATGCGCGCACGGATAAGAGTGAAGCATTATTTAGGGCGCTTGGCCGCTTCATTGAGGGATTGCACGGTCGTTACATTACGGCGGAGGACGTGGGCACCACCGTTTCTGATATGGATTTAATTCATCAAGAGACTCGCTATGTGACGGGCGTATCTCAAGCTTATGGCAGTTCTGGCAATCCCGGTCCGATGACAGTTCTTGGTGTGTTTCGCGGACTTCAGGCAGCATCTAAAGAAATGTTTGGCACCGCGGATTTGGCAGGGAAGACGGTGGCGATACAAGGACTTGGCAGTGTCGGCTACGGGCTTAGCAAATATTTGCATGATGCGGGTGCGCAGTTAATCGTTGCAGATATTTCAAAAGAGAATGTGGCGCGCGCAGTGGAGGATTTTGGCGCAAAAGTCGTAAGCCCTGATGAAATCGCTACTGTGAAAGCAGATATATTTGCGCCATGTGCACTGGGTGCAGTTATTAATGATCAGACAATTGATCGATTGCAGTGCCAAGTGATTGCAGGATCAGCCAATAATCAGTTGGCAGAAGAACGTCATGGCGATCGTTTACATGAAATGGGGGTACTTTACGCACCTGATTATGTGATCAACTCAGGAGGACTTATCAATGTGGCAGACGAATTGGAAGGCTATCATGCGGAGCGAGCAAAAAACAAAGTAGAAGGTATTTATGATATTATGTTACAGCTATTTGCGCTTTCAAAAGAACATAATATTCCTACTTATAAGGCGGCTGATCGCTTGGCTGAGGCAAGAATTGATCAAATGAAGCAAGTGCGTAGCACGTTTTTGCCAACCAGCAAATCGCTGCTGACTCATCGCTAAACGATTCAATGATAGAAAGAAGGAATGGCTGTGAGTGACCTAGATGTAGTGGTGCTCGGTGGCGGCACCGGAGGTTATGTGGCGGCAATTCGCGGCGCTCAACTGGGGCTTAAGGTGGCGCTCGTCGAGACGTCAAAGCTTGGTGGGACATGCTTGCACGTGGGATGTATGCCAACGAAAGCGTTGTTGCGTTCTGCAGAGTTGTTTTCCGCGGTGCGCGATGGCGAGAAGTTTGGTGTGATGACTGACGGATTGCGCTTTGATCTTACAAAGGCGATGGCCCGTAAGCAGCAAATTGTGGATCAACTGCATAAAGGCATCGAATTTTTGATGAAAAAAAATCAGATACGTGTGATTGAAGGCTACGGACGAGTCATGGGGAGATCGATTTTCTCCCCTACGGCAGGAGCGGTACGCGTACTGCGAGCGGGCGGCGAAGAGGAGATATTGTCCCCTCGCTATACGATTATTGCCACTGGCTCGAAACCGCGTGCGCTGCCGGGACTTCCTTTTGATGGTGTCCGCGTGTTGTCTTCTGACGATATTTTGGCGATACAGGAATTGCCTGAATCGATCATCATTGTGGGTGGTGGCGCGATTGGCATTGAGTGGGCATCGCTTTTGGCCGATGTCGGAGTAAAGGTCACTGTGGTAGAGGCGCTGCCGCGAATTTTATTTAATGAAGATGAAGATATTTCTGCGGAAATGCTGCGTGTGTTGAAAAAAAGAGGCATCAAGGTCATTGCTGATGCTAGTGTACAAGCGGATGCGTTTGCAGTAGCGGATAATTTGGTCAAGCTGCCAGTCACGGCACGTGAGCGCACGGAGACACTGACGGCGAACATGGTGTTGGTGGCAATCGGCAGAACGGCGAATGTGGATGATATTGGACTGGAAGCGACGAATGTGCAGGTGGAACGCGGCGTGATTGTCGTGGACGATGCGATGTGTACAGCGGAGAAGAACATCTATGCGATCGGAGATGTGATCGGTCGTTTGCAACTCGCTCACGCTGCGGCTCATGAGGGGATTTTGGCGATGGAAGCGCTGGCTGGTTTGAACCCTGACCCGATGAATTATGATCAAGTGGCTCGTGCCACTTATAGTCGCCCGGAAGTGGCTAGCATCGGACTGACAGAAGCGCAGGCTATCGCCAAGGGGCATCAAGTGAAGACCGGCAAAGTCTCTTTTCGCGCGATCGGGAAGGCGCTAGTGTACGGTGAAGTAGATGGATTTGTGAAGATTGTGGCAGATGCAGAGCGAGAAGATGTGCTTGGCGTGCATATGATTGGCCCACACGTTACGGATCTGATTTCTGAAGCGGCTTTGGCGCAGGTGCTAAACGCTTCACCGTTTGAGATTGGTCATACTATTCATCCTCATCCCACGTTGTCAGAAGCATTAGGGGAAGCGGCGCTTGCTGTTGATGGCCGGGCGATACACATATGAAACAGGGAGTGATGATCGTGAGCCGACACAGTGAACTGGGTCTCAGTGATGAAGACGTAATCAACATGTACCGTTACATGCTCCTTGCCCGCACCATTGATGAACGGATGTGGCTTTTAAACCGGGCAGGTAAGATTCCGTTCGTCATTTCTTGCCAAGGGCACGAAGCCGCTCAGGTGGGGGCTGCCTTTGCGCTGAATCCGACAAGAGACTATGTGTTACCTTATTACCGCGATCTAGGTGTTGCCTTGAAATTTGGCCAAACCGCACGGGACGTCATGTTGAGTGCTTTTGCAAAAAAAGAAGATCCAAATAGTGGGAGTCGACAAATGCCCGGTCATTTTGGTTCGAAGGAAAAGCACATTGTGTCGGGATCAAGTCCTGTGTCTACGCAAATTCCACATGCGGCTGGAATAGCGCTGGCGGCAAAAATGAAAAATGAACCGCTTGTTGCGTATACTTCTTTTGGTGAAGGATCCAGCAATCAAGGGGATTTTCATGAAGCGTGTAATTTTGCAGGGGTGCACAAATTACCGGTGGTGTTTTTCTGTGAGAACAACAAATACGCCATTTCTGTACCATACCTAAAAGAAGTAGCAAGTCCCAATGTGGCTGATCGGGCCGTTGGCTATGGATTTCCAGGTGTCGTGGTCGATGGGAACGACCCGCTGGCTGTGTATCAGGTGATGAAAGCAGCGGTAGAACGCGCATTGCGCGGTGAGGGTTCGACGCTGATAGAGGCGATTGTCTATCGGTTAGTACCGCACTCTAGTGACGATGATGACCGGGTGTATCGATCAAGAGAAGAAGTGGAGGCAGCGAAGAAAGCAGACCCGCTGATTACCTTTCGCGAGTACTTACTACGTGCAGGGATCTGGTCAGAAGAAGCGGATCAATTGCTTCGCAAGGAACTCTTGGAGGAAGTCAATCAAGCGACCACTTACGCGGAAAGTGCCCCTTATTCTGATCCGGAAGAGGCACTGAAGTACGTCTACGCGGAGTGAGGAGGAGCAACCATGGCGGTAAAACTTTATATTGACGCGATTCGAGAAGCGATGGCGCAAGAAATGCGCCTTGATGACAGTGTGTTTGTGCTGGGGGAAGACGTAGGTGTGCGCGGCGGTGTATTTCGCGTCACCCAAGGTCTGTATGAGGAATTTGGCGAGATGAGAGTGCTTGATACGCCGCTTGCAGAATCAGCGATTGCAGGTGTTGCCATTGGTGCCGCGGCGTATGGCTTGAGGCCCATTGCCGAGATTCAGTTCGCAGATTTTATCATGCCAGCGGTCAACCAGATCATTAGCGAGGCCGCAAAAATGCGCTATCGCTCGAACAATGACTGGCATTGTCCGATGGTCATTCGCGCTCCTTACGGGGGTGGCGTACATGGAGCATTGTATCATTCACAAAGCGTGGAGGCGCTTTTTCATCATGTGCCGGGACTCAAAATAGTCATGCCTTCTACCGCTTATGATGCAAAGGGACTTTTGATTTCGGCCATACGCGATCCTGATCCTGTGTTATTTTTTGAACATAAAGGCTTATATCGCCTGATCAAAGATGAAGTCCCTGATGACTCGTACACGTTGCCTATCGGCAAAGCGGCAGTGCGGCGTACAGGCGATGACATCACCGTGATTACTTATGGCATGATGGCACATTATGCGCTAGAGGCTGCTGAAGAACTTGAAAAAGAAGGAATATTTACTTACTTAGTCGACTTGCGTACAGTGGCACCACTTGATAAAGAAGCTATTCTAGAGGCGGCAAGGGCGACAGGTAAAGTATTAATCATTCATGAAGACAACAAAACTGGTGGGATCGGTGCGGAAGTATCCGCTATTATCTCAGAAGAGGCCTTGTTTGACCTAGATGCTCCGATTATGCGGCTGTGTGGTCCGGATATTCCGGCGATGCCGTTTAGTCCGACGATGGAGCGTTATTATATGTTAAATCCAGATAAAGTGGCGGATGCTATGCGGAAATTGGCGGCCTTTTAGAGGATTGGAAAGGAGTGTTGGGCAGTGGCAGACATAAAGATGCCAAAATTGGGAGAAAGCGTGACTGAAGGGACGTTAGGAAAGTGGCTAAAGCAAGTGGGAGATTACGTCCAAAAGTATGAACCACTCGTGGAAGTCGTCACGGATAAAGTGAACGCTGAAATTCCTTCGGATTTTGAAGGGACGCTGACTGAGATTTTGGTCAAGGAAAATGAAACGGTGCAAAATGGCACGGTGATCGCGAAAATTACAGAGACAGCCGTAGAAGCGGTGGCTCCATCGGTAACTTCCGCGTCTGTTGAGTCCGCGCAAAGTGAGCCTGTTAAGAAAGAGGAAGCGATTCATTCACACGAAGCGCATGGTCGATTTTCTCCGCTGGTGTTAAAACTGGCAGCTGAGCATCAAGTGGATTTGAACCAGGTAAAAGGCACAGGGCTTGGGGGAAGGATCACTCGCAAGGATGTGCTTGCTCATCTCGACAACAAAGTGCAGGAGCCTGCAGTCAGTGCAAGTGTCACTGCGCATGCGCCTTCCGTGCCCCCCGTGCTGCAAAACGCAAATGCGTCAACTGCGGCGTTGGCAGAAGTTGGCAAGGAAGTGCCCGCGCGTGAAGAGTGGATTGCTGTCACTCCGATCAGAAAGACGATTGCCACGCGCATGGTAGAAAGCAAACACGAAGCTCCTCATGCGTGGATGATGATGGAGGTGGATGCGACACCTGTCGTCAAATTGCGTGAAAAGCACAAACTCGCTTTTCGTGCGCAAGAAGGCGTGGACCTTACTTTTTTACCCTTTTTTATCAAGGCGGCAGTAGAAGCGCTCAAGGAATTTCCGCTTGTGAACGCCATGTGGGCAGGGGATAAGATTATCGTCAAAAAAGACGTGAATATCTCCATTGCCGTAGCGACTGCGGATGCATTGGTAGTTCCAGTCTTGCATCATGCGGATCGTCTTAGCATCTTGGGGCTTGCATCGGGCATTGCAGATTTAGCCAAACGGGCGCGAGCGAATCAATTGCGCATCGAGGACGTGCAGGGAGGGACATTTACCGTCAACAATACGGGTGCATTTGGTTCCGTATTGTCGCAACCGATTATCAATGCGCCCCAAGCTGCCATCTTAACTGTGGAGGCGATTGTTAAACGTCCTGTCGTACAAAAAGATGATAGTATCGCCATCCGCTCTATGATAAACTTGTGCATGAGTCTCGATCATCGCGTGTTGGATGGTTGGGTATCTGGTCAATTTTTGCGCTCAGTCAAAGAGCGAATAGAAAGTGTCGATGACAGTTATCGCTTATATTGAGTGTAGATAGAGTGCGTCGCTCGAAAGGAGCAGAGTAAATGGAGGAGAAGGCCGCCCATTCCAGAGGGAGCACACGCCCTTTGCGCAGGCCTGAGTGGTTGAAGATAGAATTGCAAACTGGCGGGGAATTTCAGGCAGTCCGGCAGATTATGCGCAGTTCTAAGTTGCATACTGTATGTGAAGAGGCGCGTTGCCCTAATATCTATGAATGTTGGTTTCATAAGACGGCCACGTTGATGATTCTTGGTGATACTTGTACGCGGGCATGTCGGTTTTGTGCGGTCATGACTGGCCGACCGACGGAGCACGACCTAGAAGAACCGTTGCGCGTGGCAGAAGCCGTTGTGGATATGGGACTTCGTCATGTGGTCGTCACTTCTGTCGCAAGAGATGATTTGGCAGATGGCGGTGCCGGAATTTTTGCCAAAACCATTGAGGAAGTGCGCAAGGCTAGTAAGGAATGTACGATTGAGGTATTGATCCCTGATTTTATGGGGGATTGGGATGCGTTACAAGTGGTGATGGATGCTAGGCCGCATGTGCTAAACCACAATATCGAAACGGTCAGGCGGCTTTCTGACCGCGTGCGCTCCAAAGCGAAGTATGATCGGACATTGGAACTTTTGCGCCGGGCTAAAGAGATGCAACCCTTGATTCCTACTAAATCGAGCATCATGGTGGGTGTCGGTGAAGAGATTGATGAAGTGCTCGAAACGATGGATGACTTGAGAGAGGTCGGGGTATCGATTGTGACGGTAGGTCAATACTTGCAACCGACACGTAAACACCTTGACGTGCAAAAATATTATACGCCTGAAGAGTTCGCCTTTTTCAAAGCAGAGGGAAGACGACGCGGCTTTGATCATGTGGAGTCAGGACCGCTGGTACGCAGTTCGTATCACGCACACGAGCAGGCAAAAGTGGTGATGGCAAGTCACCGTGGTGATGGCGGTAGTTAGAGGGGGCGATGTCGTTTGCGCCTGTTACTCATAGATGATGAACAGAAACTGCTCCGAGCGTTACAGCAATTGCTTATTGAGCAGCAGTATGCAGTCGATATTGCCACCGACGGGGAAAGCGGACTTGAGATGGCGCTAACAGGCTTGTATGAAGTTCTAGTCATTGATGTCATGATGCCAAAAATGTCCGGCATTGATGTGGTGCGTACTTTGCGCGAGTCGGAAGATTCCACTCCCATTTTGCTTCTTACCGCTAGGGATGCGATTGACGATCGGGTCAAGGGACTTGATGCGGGTGCCGATGATTACTTGACGAAACCATTTGCCAACCAAGAATTTTTGGCGCGAATTCGAGCTTTGACGAGGCGAAGTGGGGACGTGATGCCGACACAAGTGCTCACGGTGGGGAGATTTTCCTTAGACTTACAGAGTCGCGTCATCAAAGTAGATGATCAATCACTTTTTCTGACGGCAAAAGAGTTTCAATTGTTGGAATTATTTTTACGTAATGCGGGTCAAGTGCTTCCCAAAGAGTTGATTTTCGACCGTGTATGGGGCTTTGATGGTCCTTCTGATACTAATGCCGTGGAGATTTATGTGCATTTTCTGCGCAAGAAAATTGATGCTATCCATGATTCGATGGGCACTGTTGCGATTGAAA